>DAOORH010000286.1:0-4851 GCA_035389145.1 Cellvibrio sp. | reverse complement strand
TACCAACCCAATAGCATCAAATATTTGCAATGGATGGAGCGCTGGGGTAAAAGACTCGCCTTACCTTGGGGCGGCTTCTACGTGATCGTTGCCCGTAAAGACAGTCTAGCCCTCACGCCGCTAAAGCCTCAATGGCAAGGTTATGCCGGGTTGCGCGGCTGGGGTGTGACAAAAATTTTAGGGCGTGCGACCCGCGGTAAAGAGCCGCAGGTACAATGTAATGCTAAGAATTAGCCTAGGAACAACTGAATGCGTCAGATAGTACTGGATACCGAAACTACCGGCCTTGAAACCTCGCAGGGCCACCGGATTATTGAAATTGGCTGTGTTGAATTGTTTAATCGCCGCCTCACTGGGCGCCATTATCATCAGTACATCAACCCCGAGCGCGAAGTTGATGCAGGCGCGTTTCAAGTGCACGGTATCAGCAATGAGATGCTGTCCGATAAGCCTAAGTTTGCCCAAATTGCCGATGAGTTTATGGCGTTTGTGGGTGATGCGGATCTCATCATCCACAATGCTGCGTTTGATATCGGGTTTATCAATGCCGAATTTGGCCGGTTGATTCCGCGTATTACCACGATAGAAACCAATCGCACTGTTATCGATAGTCTGTTATTGGCGCGGGCGAAACATCCCGGCCAAAAGAACAATCTTGATGCGCTCTGCAAACGCTACGGTGTAGATAACTCTCAGCGGGATCTCCACGGCGCCTTGCTCGATGCTGAAATTCTGGCCGACGTTTATTTGCTGATGACCGGTGGGCAAACCGCGCTTTCCTTGGGTGGCAATCAGTCTAACAGTAAGGATTCGGGCGGATCCGGCAACGAGATTAGACGCTTGGCTGCAACGCGCAAGCCTTTGCCTGTTTTGCGAGTTTCCGCTGAAGAGTTGGAGCCGCATAACGAGAAGCTTGCCAGTATTCAAAAGAGCAGTGCGGGCAACTGCATTTGGCTTAAAGATGTAGTCGCCGAGGCCTAGCAACCTGCTAAGCAGAGCTTAACAGCGATTCGCTGGACGGGTTTTTGAGAAACCATTAGCATTCTCTTATTGCCAGCATTAAATATTGGGCAAAATCTCCTTAAGTGAGATAGAGTCAAAAATAACATTAACTCCAGGATTCGATACATGAGTGCAAATGAAGCTTTTAATATTGCCTCGTTAAAAATGGTGCACGATGAGCTGCTCGCCACTATTGAGCAGTCAGCACTGCGTTTAGAGCAATTTTCAACCGATAGAACCAATGGCGAGTTGCTACAAAGCTGCATTGAAGGCATTAAACAAATTCGTGGCACTTTGAGTTTGATTCAATTAAAGGGTGTGGATTTGCTGGCCGATGAATTGCTCGCGCATATCAACGACATCACCTTGGGCGAAGACCCTACGACCGATAAGCGTTTGGATTTATTGACCACCGCATTTTTTATGTTGCCGCGCTATCTAGAGTTCTGTTTGCAAACATCGCGCAGCATGGCGTTATTATTAATTCCACATATTAATGAGTTGCGCCAAGCACGACGCGCGGCCCCGCTTCCTGAAAGCTATTATTTTGCCTTTGAGCCTTTAAAGGTAACTCGTACTTTACAGAGTGCGCCGTTCCAAGAAGATATTTCAGTCTTGGTGCGTCGCTTACGTCATATGTACCAAGCCGGCTTATTAAAGGTGTTGCAGGGCTCTCAGGTGAAGCCCTCATTTGGCATTATGTGTCGTGCGTTAGAGCGTTTGGAATCTGCGTGTGGCGCGAGCGCGCTTAGCAATTTCTGGTGGCTTGCCAATGCAAGTTTGAGTGCGATTAATGAAGAAAATTTGCGCATCACTAAAAGCCGAAAAATGCTATTCAGCGGTTTAGATCGCGAAATTAAGCGCTTACAATTCGAAGGAAATACAGTCCTGAACCGTGAGCCAGATGCCGCGTTAGTTAAAGAATTACTGTACCTATTAACGCTCTCCAAATCGGCTACTGAAAAATCTAAAGCCGTTTCCGCCGCTTATGGTTTACGCCCCTTAAGTTATAGTGATGCAGAACTTGCACGTGAAATGGAATTTTTAAAAGGCCCTAGCGTTAACACCATAAATTCTATGGCTGCAGTCTTAACGGACGAGTTGCACAGCACCAAAAATATTCTTGAACGTGCCGCGCAAAGTGGTGCGGAGTTGTTAACAGAATCTCCCGAGTTGCTTGATACCTTGAAAAAAATTGCCGATATCTTGGCGATTGTTGGTTTGGTGTCACCCAGTAATGGCCTCAAACAAGAAATCGAAAAAATCCAACGCTGGCAAACTACCGGTGAAGCGGTGAATGCGAGTGATCTTTTAGGTGTAGCCGATACCTTGTTGTATGTTGAAAGCACTATTGCGGGCTTAGGAAAAAGTAATTTATCCGATGAGAAGCTTGCGCAAATCAATGCGCTATCGCGCGATGATGTAATGGCTAATAATCAAATCGCTGAAGCTGAAAAATTAGTAATTGATGAAATTGAATCTGGCCTCGCTATGGTTAAGCGCGCGCTCAGTGCTTTTTCAGAATCCAATTACGATAAGGCTCATATTGCAAATATTTCCGCAACGCTGGATAGCGTTCGCGGTGGTATGTTTGTTTTAGGCCTGCCGCGTGCTGCAAAAGTAATTGCAGGTTGCATGCAGTTTATTAACGAATCGCTGTTGGAAGATGAGCAGCAAGCTGCAATTCAACACATGATGGATACCTTTGCGGATGCCATCATTAGTCTTGAATATTATTTAGACAGTTTAAAAGTGGACAAAAAAGCCGATACTGAAGTTTTGCGCATTGCAGAAGAAAGTTTGGAAGCTTTGGGTTACAAGGTGTAACGAGTGCAAAATGCGATACGTCATTATGTGGTGGCCGATGAAAAATTTTTGTGCACTGAAGATGGATGCTTGGTGTTATTGGATGATACAGACGTTATAAGTTTAGCGATTGATTTGATTGTTAAGCAGCCTGTGAAAAGTCATGATGACACTCATGTTTATGTGAGCTGTGTTCAGGCCAAAGATTTAGCCGGCTATCAGTGGTTAAGTTTACGAAATCTGTTAGAGCAGCTATCGGAAGATGAGTTTCAAATTGCAGGCCGAGCACTGCAAGTTTTGAGATGGCATTTTGATCACCAGTTTTGCGGCCGTTGTGGGAATCCCACTGTTCAACACTCGCAAGATCTCGCAAAAAGCTGCGTTCATTGTGCAATAGATTTTTACCCGCGTTTATCGCCCTGTATTATCACGCTGGTTACGCGTGGCGATGAATGTTTGTTAGCCTGGCATACGCGCTCAAAAGAAGAAAAATACTCGTGCCTCGCAGGTTTTATTGAAATGGGTGAAAGCCCGGAGCAAACCCTTGAGCGTGAGGTGATGGAAGAGGTTGGGTTGCGCGTTAGCAATATTCGCTATGTTGAGAGTCAGCCTTGGCCTTTCCCAGGGCAGTTAATGTTGGGATATTTTGCGGATTATGCCGGTGGTGATATTGAGCTGGATCAGCACGAAATTCGTAGTGCGCGTTGGTTTAGGTATAATCAATTGCCAAAAATTCCGCCAGCTACCACTATATCGGGCCGATTAATTAAGACTTTTGTTCAAGAAAGAATTCGAATAAATAATGATTAAAAAGTAAATAAGGATTCCTATGTTATATACCCTCGTCGCCTTAGTCGTTGTAATAATCGCTGCCACCATTGCTTATCGCGCCTTGAAAATCTTGTGGCTAAGCAGTTGGTTTATGGGGTGGCTAAAAGGCATGTTTGGCCTCAGCCTGTTGGCATTAGGCGGTGCTATAGGCGTTGTGGCTTACGATATTTACAGTTACAAACAAATTTTAGTGGGCCAGCCCGTAGCCACTATTAATTTTGAAGCCATTGAAGATCAATACTTTGACGCAGTGGTAGTAGATGCTAACGGCAAACAACAACGCTTTAGTCTGTATGGTGATCAATGGCAGCTAGATGCACGCATCATCAAATGGCAGGGTTATTTTTCTGGCTTTGATATTAAGCCCGCTTACCGTTTAGATCACCTCAGTGGGCGCTATTATGATCTTCACAAAGAAACTACGGAGAAGCGTTCAAACTTTTCCATAGTAAAAAGCCCACTGCAGCTAGATGTATGGCGTGTCGTTCATGATTATCCAAAGTGGTTTTCAATTTTGGATGCTAATTACGGTACCGCGCGTTATTTACCGATGAAGCACGGTGCGCTTTATGAAATTAGTTTAACCAATACTGGTTTAAATGTTCGCCCATTAAATGATGTGGCCAGTAGTGCCATGAGTGAATGGAAATAGATTTTTAATTTTATTGATTGGAGTTGTACGTTGGAATTTTTAACTGAATACGGTCTTTTTTTCGCCAAAACACTGACCTTCGTAGTGGCTATTTTTATTATTGTGACTCTGATTGTATCTGCCGGTGCGCGCGGTAAAAAATCTGAAAAAGGGCAAATTCAAGTCAGCAAACTGAATGACAAGTATAAAGCTACGCGCGAAGCCTTGCAGCATGCAGTGCTTGATGAAGATCAATTAAAACTGCTAGAAAAAGATGAAAAGAAACGCGTAAAGACTGAAAAAGCCGATCAGAAAAAAGCTGCCAAAGAAAAGCATAAAAATGAAGAAAAGGGTGATGTTACCGACGAACACAAAAAACGCGTGTTTGTGTTGGATTTTCATGGCGATATAAAAGCCTCTGCCAATGAAAGTTTGCGTGAAACTATCAGCGCTGTTTTAACTCTCGCAACGCCCAGAGATGAAGTGGTTGTGAAGGTTGAAAGTGGCGGCGGCATGGTGCATAGCTATGGTTTGGCTTCTAGCCAATTAGCACGCATCACTAGTAAGCAAATTCCCTTGAC
>DAOORH010000285.1:0-4869 GCA_035389145.1 Cellvibrio sp. | reverse complement strand
TTGTAAACCTTCTAAGACTTGCACACGCACGCGGCTACTAATACCCACCATAATCTTGCGCTCAGTTAAATTGCCTTTCTCATCCATCACTTGCACCGTGGCGGGTTGCGGTTTCACTTCGTCAGTGGCACTGGGTGGTGCGCGCCGTTGACCGCGTTTACGCGCCCATGGTTCTTCGCCTGCAGTTTCAGAAGAAGCTTGTTGACGTGCGGCTTTAGGATCGCGCTCGCCACGCTTCCCTTTTGTATCTACAACATCTACCGGCGCAGACGAAGCGGCATTTTCTGCTACAGATTTTTCAGCAGCGGCGCTAGAGGCTTTATCTTTATCCGATTCTTTTTTGCTATTTTCATTCGTTTTCAGAGCTTCATCTTTAGGCTTTCTATCGCCCCAAGATTTTTTATCTTTATCAGCTTCACCCGGTTTACGCACTTTAAAATTTAATGCGGAGGCAGGAATCACCAAGGTATCGCGCGCTTGTGCCGCAATAAAAAATACTTGCGTACTCATGCTAGTCATAAGCACGCCATTTTCATTGGGAACATCAAACAAAGCGTTGTAGAGCACTACGTTGCTGGTGACTTGTGGCGTTGGCTCAACACGATTTAATTTGCTGTACCAGCGATAATCCTGCCCACCCAAGGTGGTGAAATATACCGGCATGCCCACATGCAATTTACCAATATCCGCTTCAGATACTTGGGTTTGCACGGTCATAGTTGATAAATCCGCGATACGCATGATGGTTGGCGCTTGGTTATTTGCGTTTAAGGTTTGCCCCTGACGCGAGGTAATAGAAACTACAGTACCGCTCATGGGTGCATAAATACGGGCATAAGCTAAGTTAGCTTCTTCAGCGCGCAAGCTGGATTCGGTTTGTTGAATTTGCGCTTGCAAGGCTTTTAATTGCGCACCGGCTGATTGGAAACCTGCCTCCGCAACTTGCACGGCTTCTTTAGTAGTTGCATCGTCTTTAAAAAGATTTTGTTGGCGATCAATACGAATTTTTGCCAAGGCTAGCTGAGCTTTTCTATCGCCCAATTGTGCTTGCTGGTTTTGCAATTGCGCGCGAATACCATCTACCTTGGCACGGAATACGGTTGCATCTATTTCAGCCAACAAATCCCCCGCTTTTACTTGCTGACCTACCACTACATTGAGTTTTCTGAGCTGGCCAGAAACTTGAGCACCTACATCCACATATTCACGCGGCTGCAGCACACCTGTTGCCGTCACTAGATTTTGAATTTCACCGCGCTCTACAGTTGCGGTTACGTAATTCTCAGCATCGCCATTTTTGCTAAAAAACAGCTTCCAAGCGCCTATAGCAACCAACAGGGCAACCACAACAAACACGACACGGGTGAAACGCCAAAACGCAAAAAACTCACCGATAGATGTCAATAATTTAGACATAAACTCTTCTCAAGGTAGAAATAGGGAAATAATCTTATAAGTCGCAACTTTATCACCGAAATAGTTAAGAAATGTGGAGGAAATAATGAAGAAGTACTTACATATTAATCGCGCATAAAAAAACGGCAGCAGGAAAACCCTACCGCCGTTTCGTTTTATTGCTGAACCTAGTGTTATTGCTAGGCGGTTAAAACGCCCAGCGTGCAGAAGCGCCTAACAAGTTCACGTTCTGATCATCACACAGAATTTGACGAACATTCACACCAAGCCGCAAAGCATCTGTGATTTTATAATCAACACCCACCCCCAACATTGGATCCACGCCATCATCACCGCTCAAGTTTATGCCAGCGATATTGAGATTGGTTTCGTCTTGCCAAACAAATATCCCAAGATCACCCGTAAGATTCCAACCGGCACCTAACGCATAAAGAAATGTTTGCGAAAGCGTAACACCGCTGGCAGAACGTGGGTAATGCTTTGCCAAGCTTGCGCTAAAGTCATCGAGTTTTTCATTACCATTTAAAGAAAGATCAACCTTGGTATCACCCAGATCAAGGTAGCCAATCTCGGTGTAGGTAAAGCTATTCCAACCGTAACCAATAGATACTTGGTAAGCCATGCGACTTACGTCATAACCGTTCAAGGTGAACTTGTGCCCGGCATTCGTTAACGCCGAATTGAAATCGCCTTGAGTTTGGTCGCCCTTGGCTTGGTAAATATCTACCCGAGCATAAATATCACTGTTTGTACTTGCCTGTGTATTAACTGCAACTAAAGCCAGTAAGGCGATGACTAATCTCTTTGAGTTAGCTCGGCTTAAGAGCAGCAAGCCCGCCAACGCAAACAGCCAAACCTCGCCCATAGCACCACCTCGTTTCGCTTTGACTTCTATTTCTGGTGGCACTACTGGCGGTTCAACCGGCAATGCCGAGCTTACTGCACCTGGATCTACTACGGCAGAGTTAACCAAGCCATCATCGTCATTCGGGCCACCGTCTTCAATTGTCAATTGCACGCACAGATAACCTGCGGTCAGGCCGGGTGCCCAGTCTGCCGCACCGGGTGGTGGGCAGTAGCCGGCATTGCCTGCGGTTGAATGAACGGCATTATCTGTATCGCTAATAAAGTTTACCCACTGGCCTTTCTGGAACTTACGGTACACCGCATTCGCTGGAATAGGCGCTTGTTGCGGAATTACAACACGAACCGATTGACCCGCGACGGGCAAATCACTGATAGTAAAGTCAAAAATACCACCAACTGGCTCAAAGGCTGGGTCAACAATTAAATTATCCAGAGCACCCACTTCGCTGTTCAGGACTTGTACGCCTCCTGAAGTACTGCCGCGCGCGAACAAGCCAAGACCACAACGAACACCCGGATCGCACTCAATCAGATAGGAGTTGGTAGTGTTACCCTGCTGCGGCAGAATATTTGGCGATGGCATGTTATCGAGGTAGTCAGGAATACCGTTGTTATCGGTATCACCCGCCCCCTCCAATGCATCGCTAATACCGTCCTGATCGGTATCGGTAATTTCATTTAGCACAGGCAAGCTGGCGATGACGCGGAAATAGGCCTGAGTTTGCACTGCGGCACCCGCCGAATCAGTCACTGTTACCTGGACTTGATGACCACCCGTCAAACCTGCCGGATCAAAAGTTCTGCTGGCATCGGTTGGGTTACCATCGGTATCCGCCAAACCTGATGTTGCAGACCAATCAAAGGTGTGGGTATCCAGCTTATTAGGATCATTAACTGTCACACTGACACTAACCGGCCCAGCGTTAGGTGTTACAAGACTGGTACTTACACCGCCCTGACTGATACTTATGCTAACGACTGGCGGTACATTGCTGCTGCGGATGCCGATGGTGTGACGATTGGTCACACCCGCATTAATACCACCGCCCAAGGCAACCACTAGCTGGCTATCGCTAAAGCCAGTCACTTCCTTCAAAGATACGGGAATGGCGACCTCCAACTGCCCTTTCTGTTTAAAGCTGGCCACACCGCTGGTGAGGTTGTGTTCAGCACCCGTCGCCGAGCTAGAAGAATCAATCACATAAGGCACATCCAATGGATAGGTTGGTGATTCGCCATTAAGAATCACGCTGAAGGTTACTTCGCTACCGCGTACCGCAATTTGCGATTTGCTCAGCGACACCAGTGGGCGCAGGTTGATCACTTGCTTTGCCTCTCCACTAACGCCTACGGAATTAGTCGCTTTCCAAGTAACTTCATGACGGCCAGGTGCCAATAACAAGGTGTTGTTAGCGTTTAATCCCTGAGGATTAGTCGTACAGCAGCTGTTACCGCTCACACCATCATTCGCCAGACCTTTTAACACCAGATCGATCTCTGCCTGTGTAGCCGATGGGTTCATACCCAACAACTGGCGCAGCGTGACGGGGGTAAAGAGCGCTGTCGCGTTAATGTCAAGATCAGCAGGTCCAGTCACGATGGGTTGCAAAGGATCAACTGTGGATACCACCTCTATTACAAAGGCCGCCAAGCTTGCACTCAAGGTGCCATCGCTCACGCTGATAAGAATTCCAGAGGTAACACCCACATCTGCGTTAACGGGCGTCCCCGACAAGACACCGGTAGTTGTATTGAAACTTGCCCACGTGGGTTTGTTCACGATGCTGAAGGTTAAAGTGTCATTATCAGGATCGGTCGCTGTTGGTGTGAACAAGTAAGCCGCATCTTGATTGACGGACAGCGCAGGTGAACCGCTAATAACAGGTGCTTCATTAACATTTACTACCGTTAAGTTAAAGGCCGGCAAGCTTGCGCTCAGAATTCCATCGCTCACGCTAATCACAATTCCGTTAGTCACACCAACATGACTATTTGTGGGCGTTCCGCTTAAAACGCCGGTAGCAGTATTAAAACTTGCCCAACTGGGTTTATTAGTAATGCTAAAGGTTAGCGGGTCTGCGTTTTGATCGGCAGCCGTAGGTGTAAAGCTATAGGCAACATCTTGAGCGGTGCTAATACCTGGCACACCGCTAATAGTAGGTGCGGCATTGGGTTTAGGGTCTACCGTAAATGAACGTGTTACCGGCGTTGCCGCAAGATAAGTGCTATTGCCCGCTTGATTGGCAGAAATGGTACAGGTGCCCACTGTTATAAAAGTCACTGCGCCGCCACTGCCAAGACTACAAACACTGTTAGTAAAAGAGCTGAATGTGACTGGTAAACCTGATGACGCACTTGCTGTTAGTGTGAGCGAAGTCTCAAGATTTTGCGTTCCTGGATTATCGAAGCTGATGGTTTGAGTAGCCATCGGAGTAATCGCATTTGATGCTGCCGAAGCCGCACCCATACCCGCCGCGTTGGCCGCGGTTACCGTAAAAGTATAGGGAGTACCATTGGTCAAACCATTTACCGTAAGGGTTGGCCCCGGTCCTGTTGCGGTCAAACCACTAGGGTTAGAGGTAACTG
>DAOORH010000284.1:0-4869 GCA_035389145.1 Cellvibrio sp. | reverse complement strand
TTGGATTTCAGCGATAGAGATTAATTTAAATTTTTGATAATAAAACAACAGCGTAGGCGGCTATGCCTTCTTCACGCCCGGTAAAACCTAAGTTTTCAGTGGTGGTGGCTTTTACGTTAATTTGATCATTATCAGCCTGCAAATCAGCAGCGATATTTTGCACCATGTGTGGAATGTAATTAGCCATGCGAGGTTTTTGCGCAACTATGGTCATGTCAGCATTTTCCAGTTTCCAACCTTTAGCTTTCACTTTGCTGTAAACCATACGCAACAGTGAGCGGCTATCTGCATTGCGATATTGCATATCGGTATCAGGAAAATGTTTACCAATATCGCCAAGCGCGGCAGCGCCAAGGAGTGCATCGCACAGTGCGTGTAATAAAACATCGCCATCAGAATGTGCGATTAAACCGCGCGAATGTGGAATGACTGCACCACCGATAACAATTTTGTCTCCATCGCCAAAGGCGTGAACATCATAGCCGTGGCCAATTCTCATAGCTGCTTCTCGTGCAATTTCTCTTGCTGTATTAAAATAAACTCTGCCAACAATAAATCATCCGGCCGAGTCACTTTAATATTATCTGTGCGGCCTTCAATAACCTTGGGTTGATAACCGCACAGCTCAACAGCAGAAGATTCGTCAGTAATATTTTCGTTGCGTGTAAGTGTTTGCATTAAACAATCACGCAATAATTTATAGCGAAACAGCTGCGGCGTTTGCGCTTGCCATAAAGCACTACGATCAACTGTTGTTTGAATCTTATTAAGGCTAGCAACTTGTTTAAGCGTATCGATAACTGGCACCGCTAAAATTCCACCAACCTCATCACCTGCTACGCCATCGCACAACGCTTGAATATTTTCGATAGTCACGCAAGGGCGCGCAGCATCGTGCACCAAAACCCAATCTTGGTTGTGGGCTTTATCTGCCAAATAATTCAAACCATTCAAAACAGAATCTGCCCGCTGTGCGCCACCGTGGATGGTGTGAACTAAAGGATGCTGCAGAATCGTGAGTGATGTCCAAAAATTATCTTGGCTGCTGAGCGGTACAACTATCCCCGCCAAGCTGGGCAGGCTCAAAATACGCGTTATTGTGTGTTCAAGAATGGTTTTGTTACCCAGCATTAAATATTGCTTGGGTTTATCTGCACCCATGCGTGAGCCAATTCCGGCTGCGGGAATAACAAACCAATAACGAGGGGGAGTTAAGAGCGGCATTATTCGGTTTTTTTCTTGGCAGGAATCATAAAAAAGGTTTCGTCTTTTTTAATCATGCCGATATCGTTGCGCGCGCGCTCTTCCACACTGTCTGCACCCGATTTTAAATCCTGGACTTCAACATCTAATATGCGGTTACGTTCACGCATACGATCATTTTCGGCTTGTTGCTGCTTAATGTCGCGCGACAATTTTGCCGCGTGCGCAAAGCTTCCCTCACCATACCAAAGGCGATACTGAAGTGCTGCGAGCAAAATAAGCAAAACTGCAAAGAGCCATTTCATAATTTTTATTGTTTGTTCAAAGGCAAGATTCCAGTGTGTCGCGAGTACCGCTTTATGATCTGAAACCCTAGAGGCATGGATGCCGACAGGGAGCTACATGGATGTATTCATGCGTTTTCAGATCATAAAGCGGTGCTTGCGATACGAACAACTCATATCGCATTAAAAATTACGATTTAAATTCCGCACGACCTTTGTAAGGAGCAGCAGCACCCAACTCAGCTTCAATGCGCAACAAACGGTTGTACTTAGAGACGCGGTCTGAACGGCACAACGAACCGGTTTTGATTTGACCAGCAGCAGTAGCTACAGCCAAGTCAGCAATGGTAGTGTCTTCAGTTTCGCCAGAACGGTGAGAGATTACTGCGGTGTAGCCAGCATCTTGCGCCATTTTGATTGCATCTAAAGTTTCTGACAAAGAACCGATTTGGTTGAACTTAATCAAAATAGAGTTAGCGATTTTCTTATCGATACCTTCTTTCAAAATCTTGGTGTTGGTTACGAACAAGTCATCGCCAACCAATTGGATTTTGTGACCGATTTTTTGCGTCAAGTCAGCCCAACCTGCCCAATCGCTTTCGTCTTTACCATCTTCGATAGAGATAATTGGGTAACGTGCAGCCAAGTCAGCCAAGTAATCAGAGAATTCATTAGTAGTGAATACGCGGCCTTCACCAGCCAAATCGTATTTGCCATCTTTGTAGAATTCAGTTGAAGCGCAATCCAACGCGAGCGTTACGTTGTCGCCCAACTTGTAGCCAGCCTTCTCAACAGCTTCAGCAATAATTTTCAATGCGTCTTCGTTAGATGGAAGATTTGGAGCAAAGCCACCTTCGTCACCTACTGAAGTGCTCAAGCCTTTGTCGTGGAGGATTTTTTTCAGAGTGTGGAAAATCTCAGCGCCAACACGCAAAGCTTCAGCAAACGTTTTTGCACCAACTGGCTGAACCATAAACTCTTGAATATCTACGTTGTTGTCAGCGTGCTCACCACCGTTGATGATGTTCATCATTGGAACTGGCATTGAGTATTTGCCTGGAGTGCCATTCAAATCAGCAATGTGTGCGTAGAGTGGAACTTTCTTAGAGATTGCAGCCGCTTTAGCATTCGCCAAAGACACAGCAAGAATTGTGTTTGCACCCAATACGGTTTTAAAGTCGGTGCCGTCAGCTTTGATCATAGCGTTATCAAGCGCGCGCTGATCCAAAGAATCAAAACCTACTACCAAACTTTTAATAGTGGTGTTGATGTTGTTAACCGCTTTCAAAACACCTTTGCCTAGGTAGCGTGATTTATCACCATCGCGCAATTCTAATGCTTCACGCGAACCGGTTGATGCACCAGAAGGAGCCATTGCAGAACCTACAGAACCATCTTCCAGAATCACTTCTGCCAACACCGTTGGATTACCACGGCTATCTAAAACTTCAAAGGCTTTAATATCAACAATCTTAGTCATGTTTTTACTCCACATATTTAAAACAAGCGTTTATTTAAAATTCGTATTTTACTGAAAGTAAGATTTCAGTTTTATTTAATATCGAGTAGCGGAAAACCTTTAACTAAATCATCAATGGCTTTCATTTGTTGCAAAAAGGGATCTAACTTATCCAAGGGCAATGCACTTGGACCATCGCATTTAGCTTTATCAGGATTAGGGTGAGCCTCTAAGAACAAGCCAGCCAAACCAACCGCCATACCTGCACGCGCCAATTCAGCAACTTGATGACGACGACCACCTGAAGCGCTGTCTTTCGATTCGCGGAATTGCAGCGAGTGAGTTACATCAAAAATCACCGGAGCATTACCGCTCACTTCGCGCATGGTGCGAAAACCAAGCATATCGACCACGAGATTGTCGTAACCGAAATTAGTGCCGCGATCACACAGAATAATTTGCTCATTGCCGCACTCGCCGAATTTCTCGACGATATTTTTCATTTGACCGGGGCTTAAAAATTGCGGCTTCTTGATATTAATCACAGCGCCAGTTTTTGCCATGGCGACAACCAAATCTGTTTGGCGAGCGAGAAATGCGGGCAATTGAATAACATCAGCCACTTCGGCCACCGGCGCACACTGATCAATTTCATGCACATCGGTAATAATTGGGACATTAAAGGTTTGTTTGATTTCTTGAAAAATCTTTAAACCTTCTTCCATACCGGGGCCTCGATAGGAATGAATGGATGAACGATTAGCTTTATCAAAAGAGGCTTTAAAAACGTAGGGAATGCCAAGCTTTTTCGTCACTGTCACATAGGCCTCTGCAACTTGCATAGCCATATCGCGCGATTCAAGTACGTTCATACCACCAAATAAAACAAACGGCAGGTTATTACCCACTTGAAGACTACCAACTTTTACGATTTCTTGAGACACATTCATTCCTTTCAGAATTTATTCGTAACAAGGTGCGGCACGCGCACCTTACAAATTACTTCTTGTTAGCCAAGGCCGCTTTTACAAAACTGGTAAACAACGGGTGGCCATCGCGCGGAGTTGATGTGAACTCCGGGTGGAATTGGCACGCCACAAACCATGGGTGATCTTGCAGCTCAACCATTTCTACCAAAGTATCATCTGCAGACCAACCGCCAATTTTCAAACCGGCTTTTTGCATTTGATCAACATAATTGTTGTTCACTTCGTATCTATGACGGTGACGTTCGATAATGACATCTTCACCGTAAATTTCACGCGCTTTTGCATCGGCAACCAAACGACACTCTTGTGCACCTAAGCGCATGGTGCCACCGAGGTCAGAAGATTCATCGCGCTTTTCAATTTCGCCTTCAGCAGTAATCCACTCGGTAATTAAACCAATTACAGGGTGCGGAGAATTTTTATCGAACTCAGTTGAGTTAGCGCCTTTCAAGCCTAATACGTTGCGCGCAAATTCGATCACAACAGATTGCATACCTAAACAAATACCGAGGTAAGGTACTTTGTTTTCACGGGCGTATTGCACGGCCATCAACTTACCTTCAACACCACGCTCACCGAAACCACCTGGAACCAGAATTGCGTCGGCATCTTTCAGAATATCTATGCCTTCATTTTCCACACGTTCAGCATCGATGTAATTAATATTTACTTTAGTGTGCGTGTGTATACCGGCGTGAGTAAGCGCTTCAATCAATGACTTATAGGCATCGAGCAATTCCATGTATTTACCGACCATAGAAATGGTCACGGTGTGTACAGGATTTAATTTGCCCTCAACAACTTTATCCCACTCGCTCAAATCGGCTTCACCACATTGCAAGCCTAAAAGCTCTACTACGATTTGATCCAAACCGTAGCTTTGCAATAAACGTGGAATTGAGTAAATGGTATCTGCATCTGGCAGAGGGACTAC
>DAOORH010000283.1:0-4878 GCA_035389145.1 Cellvibrio sp. | reverse complement strand
CAAAAGGCAAGTTGGGTAACGGGAATATTCCAACCTGAATTCTTGCGAATTAATTCTTCTGCAGTTTTAGCCGTTTGGGGGTTTTGGCCTGCTTCGGTAAGAGTGACGCTATTAGGTTCGCCATCAATGGTCAATTTGCCGGAACCAAAAGGGCCGCTAAGATCGATGTGATAAGTGCGACCGGTTTGTACCCATTTTATGCTTGGGCTGACGCCACCGTTTGGCATTTTTATAGCGAGTTTACCGGTGGCTTGCCAGTTATTAATAGCGTCTACTTGGGTTTTATGTTTTGCCCAATCCTGACTGATAAGCGGTGCTTTTGGCGCTTGATGCACGCATCCGCTCAGCAATAAGGCAATGAATATAAGTTGCAACCATGAAGCTTGAAAAGCGCGCATGAATTATCCGTCAGTTATTCGGCTTTTAGCCGTTTCATGGTGGCGGGAATAGTGGTGTCATCCGGTGCTTGCTTAATGCCTTGCAGCCAAATTTGACGCGCCTCTTCCTGCGCCCCTGTCACCCAAAGTACTTCGCCCAAATGCGCGGCAACTGCGGGTTCTTGGTAGCTGGTATAGGCTTGGCGCAATTCGCGAACCGCTTCCGCATATTTACCTTGGCGATAGTGCAGCCAGCCGAGGCTGTCGATAATGACTGGATCATCCGGTTTAAGGTTATGCGCTTTGGTCAGCAATTCCTCGGCTTCGCGATAGCGCAGGCTATCGTCGGTGAGCATGTAGCCCAGAGAGTTGAGCGCGACTATATTGTTGGGCTCAAATTGCAAAATACTGCGCAAATCGCGTTCTGCGTCGGCTTTTTGATTGCGTTGAATGTAGAGCATGGCGCGTGCATAAAGCAGCTTGCTGTTGTTGGGGAGGCTGGTGAGTGCTTCGTTTAGCACCTTGTCACCTTCGCTCCAAAATTTGCGTTTAACCAATGCTTGCGAGTGCAACAAAAACAGGCTCTCGGCTTGATCGGGGAAGCGAGTGCGCACGCGGTCCATATGCTGCTGGGCGCTGATAAAATCGCCCTGCTTAATGAAAATATCCAACAAGCTGATGGTGGCCGATAAGAAATCGTTGCCGCGCTCAACCTGCAAATAATTGAAAATCGCCTCCTGCCAGTTTTGCTGAGCCTCCGCTAAGCGCCCCAAATAATAGTGGCCTGTGGAACTGTGGGTTTCGGTATCCAGCAATTTCTCAAACGCTTTATTCGCTGCTTTGTAATCTTTGCGTTCCATAGCGATGATGCCGAGCGATAAAACCGCATCGGCATTTTTGGGTTGCTGCTTGGCGATAATCGCAAATTGCTGCTGCGCCAAGGCCAAATCGTAATGGGTGAGGATATGGGCGTATTGATTGCGCAGGCTGATATTGTCGGGATAAAAGGTCAGCAAATCGGCCATTTTGGCGATAGCTTCGCGGTCGCGTTTCAATTCGTGCAGCAAATTCGCTTCAAGGATAGCGGCCGGAATACTGCGCGGATAGGTGACTAAAGCTTTTTCTGCGTAGGTCATAGCTTCATCAAAATTGCCTAGCTGTTGCAACAATTCGCCTATGCCAACCAGCAATTGTTCATCGCGATTATAGCGCGGCAGCAAATTTTTAAAGCTTTGCAGCAGGCGTTCACGCTGGGGTTTGGTGAGGCTATTAGTGCCGGGAGTATTGGCCGCGCTGGCGGCGATATTTTGAAACAGCGGCTCGCCACCTAAAAGGTGCAAGCGCCTGGACATTTCAAATGATTCTTGCAGGCGCCCAGCCTGCATTAATGCGAGCGATGCGTTGGCGACGGCTTCTTTATCTTTAGGTGCTTTTTCAGCCCAAAGTAGCGACATTTCCAAACCGGTTTGGGTTGCACCTAAATAGCGGGCAATCATAGTTGCCCGCGCGGCAACTTGCGGGTCGCGGGTGATTCTGGCTTGTTGAACGTAGTTGCTAAGCGCTACATCATAGAGTTGCCGGCTCCCGGCAATCTCGGCGGTGAGCAGGGCGTAAAGCGTATCGCGAGAGAATTTTCGCTCAATGGGTTTTGCTGGTGTTGGCGCTACCGTTTGTGTTGTTTGTACTGTCTGTTGTGTAGGCGCTTGCGTAGTTGTTTGCGCATAAAGCTCGGCACTGTAGCTGCATAAAAATGCAAAGCTAAGCAGCGAAGAGAAAAATGTAAGTGAGACCACTTTCATTGGAGATATTCTGAAGAGTTTCGGTTGCAAATATTGGCTGTAAACTTTCGTTGCAAATACAGTCTGGTGCTAGCGGATCTAGCACTACCGCAGCGGGCGCACATAATAAACACCTGCACCTCTTAGCGCGAGTGATATATTCTTGCGCATTCGATTTTAAGGAGCCATTCGGTGGATCAACATCAAAGCCTGTTACATGCCATTTATTACCTACTCGCCGCCGTTATCGCCGTGCCGATTTTTCGCCGCTGGGGCTTAGGCGCCATACTCGGTTATTTGGTCGCAGGTGTGGTGATTGGCCCGCAAGTTCTAGGCTTAATTTATGAGCCACAAGCAGCACTGCACTTATCAGAATTTGGCGTAGTTATGCTCTTGTTTGTCATCGGCCTTGAGCTAAACCCAGAGCAGTTGTGGAAGATGCGAATTGAAGTCGGCCTACTCGGCGGCTTGCAAATGCTCTTGAGTGCTTTGCTGATTGCAGCGGTGGTGCTGGGCTTTTTTCCGCTCACGTGGCAGCAAGCTTTTATTATTGGTTTGACGCTTGCACTCTCATCTACCGCATTCGCAATCCCTTTAATGGAAGAACAAAAAGTCATGGGCTTACCCTTGGGGCGCAAGGGTTTCTCCATGCTCTTGTTCCAAGATATGGCGGTTATCCCGATTCTGTTATTGCTCGCGAGTTTCGCTCCCGTGGCCAATGAAACTGGCCATCGCCTGCCGTGGTGGGTAGGTGTATTAACCGTGTTGGGGGTGATTGTTGCTGCCCGTGTACTCTTTAACCCAGTATTAAAACTCGCCGCTAAATACGGCAGCCGCGAAATTCTAACGGCTGCAGGATTGCTGATTGTGCTGGGTGTTTCGCTCTTGATGTTATTGGTCGGGCTGTCCATGAGCTTGGGTGCTTTCTTGGCCGGCTTGCTCTTGGCGCAATCCAGCTATCGCCACCAATTGGCGGCCGATATAGAACCTTTTAAGGGCCTGCTACTCGGTTTGTTTTTTATCGCCGTGGGTATGTCGCTGAATTTGAAGTTGTTGTTTGAACATCCCTTCTTAGTGATCTTGCTCGCCTTGCTCTTGATGGCGATTAAGGTTGGCGTTATCGCCTTGATTCTAAAAGTGCGCAAATTTTCGTTTCGCGAGGGAATTTTACTGGGGCTTATGCTCTCGCAAGGCGGTGAATTTGCGTTTGTGTTGATGGCCTCAGCCGAAGATCTTCGTTTCTTGCCCATTGATGTGACCAACTATGTGGTGCTGGTAGTGGGTATTTCCATGGCGCTTACCGGCCCCTTGGTGATTCTGTTTGATCATTTGATTCGCCGCCTTACCTTGCAAGAAAAAGCCTTGGCGGATATGGCGCGCCATCAGGAATCTCTCACTGCGTTCGAAAAACCGAGTGAACATAAGCCTGAAGTGATCATTGCGGGCTTTGGTCGTTTTGGGCAAATTGTTGGCCGTATTCTCACCGCCAATAACATCCCCTATAACGCGTTGGACAAAAATGCCGACCATATCGAATTCCTCAAGCAATTTGGGGTAGAGAGCCACTATGGCGATCCTTCGCGTTTGGATTTGTTAGAGGCGGCAGGTATTCGCGACGCCAAAGTCTTAGTGATAGCCACCGACGGTGTGGAAGATTCGCTAAAAATAGTGCAACAAGTGAAAGAGCGGTTTCCGCAAGTGTCGTTGATTGTGCGCGCCCGTGACCGTAACCACGCCTACCAATTGGTGGATTTGGGGGTGGCAATGCCAGTGCGTGAAATGTATGAATCGAGCTTGGTGGCGGCCATGCAAACCTTGTTAGAGCTTGGCTTTACCGAGGGGCAATCGCAAAATACGATTGATCTCTTCCGCGAGCACGATGAAGCAATTCTGAGAAAATCGGCTAGCGTGAAAAACGATGCAACAGCGCTGGCCAAGGTGGTAGAGGAAGGGCGCAAAGAGCTGAAAGACTTGTTTGCCAAAGACACTGAGATTCAATAGGGGGGATACGGAAATTTAGTAATCGCGGGTTTTTGCCTCTGGCAGCTAATTCCCCCTTGTCATAGTCCGGCCAGAGCCGGACAATACCGCCCTTTGCTTTCATAGCCCCGATTTTCGATCATTTATGACTCTATTAGCATTCGGCATTAACCACACCACCGCCTCGCTGTCTGTTCGCGAGCGCATGGCGTTTGCGCCAGAAGCGGTGGAGTCGTCGCTGAAATCGGCAGTGGCGCAGGCGGGCTTGGCTGAGGTGGCGATTTTATCCACCTGCAACCGCACTGAAATATATGCCAAAAGTGAAACCGAACTCGATAAGTTAACCGCGTGGCTCCTCACTCATACCAATATCAAAGCCGATGAATTAACGCATTGTTATTACTGCTACGAAGGCGACGAAGCTGTGCGCCATATGATGAAAGTGGCAGGCGGTTTGGATTCTTTGGTGCTCGGTGAACCGCAAATTCTGGGGCAAATGAAATCTGCTTATGCGGTCGCTTGCGAAGCAGGCACCATCGGCGGTGAATTGCACACCACGTTTCAGCAAGTCTTTAGCATCGCCAAGCGAGTGCGCACTGAAACGGCGATTGGCGAAAACCCCGTGTCGGTTGCCTACGCTGCGGTGAGTTTGGCGCAACAAATTTTCTCCGATTTAAAACAAGATACGGCGCTCTTAATTGGCGCCGGTGAAACCATCGAATTGGTTGCGCGCCATTTAGCGC
>DAOORH010000282.1:3762-4882 GCA_035389145.1 Cellvibrio sp. | reverse complement strand
TCTTGCGGCAAAATATGGAGTATTTTTTGATCAGCAGGAATCGCAACAGCTTGCGCGGCATCAATCACACGCTCTAAATCCTGCGGGAAAACTTCGCGGTCGCGAATTGCCACAATACCGTGAGAGTTCAAACTGCGAATATGGCTGCCTGCGATACCAGCGTAAACAGAATGAATTTGACAACCAGCCATCAACTCCGCTTCTTCAACCGCGCGTTGAATCGACAATACGGTCGATTCGATATTCACTACCACGCCTTTTTTCAAACCGGTTGAACGATGTGAGCCGATGCCTGCGATTTCTAAAATACCTTCAGGCGTAATAGCGCCAACGATAGCAACAACCTTGGATGTTCCAATATCCAGGCCTACGATCATTTTGTTGTCACTACTACTTGCCATTAGGTCAACCTCATTCATCCGATCTTCAAGCTGGAAGACCACTTTTATTTTTATACCGCAGCCACTTCAGTAAATTATTTTGTTGGGATGTTTATTTCAGACTTCAGGTACTTTTTTGCCATCTCAGAATCAGGCATCCACTGCACTGAAACACCGTTGGAATACCTTACGTCTATCGTTTTCACATCGCCCCAAACACTGCTTAAAAATTTATCGTATACAGTAACAAATCTACGCAATTTTTCCATCACTTCTTCACGTCCAATTGCGATTTCTTTATCATTTTTTAGTGTTAGTCGCCAAGATTTTTTGTTATCGCACTTTAATGCCACTATTTCGAGTCCACGTGACCTTAAGAGCGTCGATAAATCTTGATACTGCTGCATAATTTCACGCGCATTTATTTCATTTCCCTGCAACCAAGGTAAGCCTAAAAGCTTATCTGTTTCAGTTACGCGGATGATTTCACCGCGCTGATTTAAAAATCCATTTGCATCCCATCTTGCAATAGGAGTTTGCTCAGCAATTTTCACTACAAGCGTATCTGGCCAGCGGCGACTCAAATAAACATGATCTACCCAAGGGTCTTGTTCAAGCTCACTCTTCAATCGGCCTAAATTTAACTGTAAAAAATCACCGTCGATTTCTTTTTCAATTAATTCCATGGCTCGATCTTTTGGTAAAAACTGAAACTGCCCCTCTACCGCAACACTTTTTAG
>DAOORH010000282.1:0-3662 GCA_035389145.1 Cellvibrio sp. | reverse complement strand
GGATTGAGAAAATTCCATCACAAACCAGCACGCAAAATGGTCAACACCAATTCGCTAAAACTTAAACCCCGCGCTTTCGCTGCCATGGGCACCAAACTGTGACTCGTCATACCCGGCAAAGTGTTTACTTCAAGTAAATAAAAATTCATGTCTTTATCGGCCATCACATCAACTCTCCCCCAACCTTCGCAACCCACAGCATCAAATGCAGCTAGCGCAAGTTGTTTTAATTCAGCTTCCTTTTGTGCATCTAATCCGCAAGGGCAAATGTAGCGGGTGTCATTGGCAATATATTTCGCATTGAAGTCGTAAAAGGTATGGTCAGTTTCCAGTTTGATGGGAGGCAAAGCTTCACCATCGAGAATCGCTACCGTAAACTCGCTGCCGACGATTAGGCGCTCTGCGATAACACTGCCATCATACTTCGCTGCATTTTGAAAAGCGTCAGCCAAGTCTTGCGCAGTTTTTACGCGCGCCATACCAATACTTGACCCTTCATGGGCCGGCTTAACCATAACTTCGCCGCCTAAATCGGCGAGCACTTTTGCCCAATCATTCGCTGTGTTCAAAACGGCAAAATCCGGCGTTGATAAATTCACGCCGCGCCACAGTTGTTTAGTGCGCAATTTATCCATAGCCAAAGCCGATGCTTGCACACCACTGCCAGTAAACGGAATATTCAAATACTCAAGTACCGCTTGAATGCGGCCATCTTCTCCGCCCGCACCATGTAGCGCTAAAAAAGCACGATCAATTTTGGCGGCCTGAATATCGGCAATCGCATTAACACCCACATCAATCGCAACATGTTCGATGCCCGCTTCTTCAAGTGCAGCCACAACCGCGGCGCCGCTTTGCAAAGAAATTTCGCGCTCCGATGAGGTTCCACCCAACAAGACACCAACGCGGCCAAGTTGTTGTTTCAATTCATCACTTACTGGTAATTTTACGGGTTGCATTTACGTCAATACCTCACTGCAAATTTCGTTTTGCTAATTCCGGCGATAAAACGCCGACATTGCCCGCACCTTGGGTAATCACAATGTCACCCGCGCGCACTAAATCTTTGATGACGTCTGGCACACCATCAACAGTTTCTACAAAAATCGGCTCGATGATTCCGCGCGCACGAATACTGCGGCACAAATGGCGGCTATCTGCACCGGGAATTGCATCTTCACCGGCGCTATAAACCTCCAACAAGATCAACGCATCAACCGTCGATAACACATCCACAAAATCTTCGTACAAATCGCGAGTACGCGTGTATCTATGCGGCTGATAAACCATCACCAATCTGCGATCTGGCCAACCATCGCGAACTGCGCGAACAATCGCTTGCACTTCACGCGGGTGATGACCGTAATCGTCAACCAACATTGCCTCGCCAGTTCCAACAGGAAAATTACCGTAAACCTGAAAGCGGCGACCAACACCTTGGAAATTTTCCAAGCCTTGCTGAATCGCTTCATCACTCAAACCTTCATCGGTAGCAACGGCAATTACCGCAGTAGCATTCAACACATTGTGAATACCGGGAATATGTAAGCGGATATGTAAAGGCTTTTCATAGCCGGGGCGAATCACATCAAATTCAGAATGCATCTGTGATTGCTTAACATTGATTGCGCGGAAGTCGTTACCTTCATTCAAACCATAGGTCAAAATGGGGCGCGAAATATCAGGCATGATGTCGCGAATCACAGGATCGTCGCCACACAAAACCGCAAGTCCGTAAAACGGCAAGTTGTGTAAGAATTCTATAAAGGTTTTTTTCAGCTTAGAAAAATCACCGCCATAGGTTTCCATATGGTCAGCATCGATATTGGTGACAATCGCAACCATGGGCTGCAAGTGTAAGAACGAAGCATCACTTTCATCCGCTTCCGCCACTAAATAACGGCTCGCACCCAATTGCGCATTGGTACCCGTACTGTTTACCAAACCGCCAATAATAAATGTCGGGTCTTGATCTGCCGCTGCAAGTATTGATGCCATTAAACTCGTAGTTGTAGTTTTACCGTGCGTACCCGCTACAGCAATACCGTGGCGATAACGCATTAACTCGCCTAACATTTCTGCCCTGCGGACAATCGGTATACGCGATTCGCGCGCTTGAATAATTTCAGGGTTACTATTGTTTACCGCGCTGGAATTTACGATGACATCTACACCAGCGATATTTTCTGCGGCATGACCAATAAATACCTTGGCACCTTTTTTCTCTAGGCGTTCAGTCACACTCGATGCTTTAAGGTCTGAACCCGAAATTTCATAACCCTGATTGATAAGCACTTCCGCAATACCACTCATACCTGCACCGCCAATACCAATAAAATGGATGCGGCGAATACGGCGCATTTCAGGGACTTCATAATATTCTTTGCAAAAATCTGGGGCCTTATCCACGGGCCACCTCCACACAAATAGTGGCAACGGTTTCTGCTGCTTGCGGTAACGCAAGCGAACGCGCATTGGTTGCCATAAGTTTTAAATTGGCGCGTTCATGCAATTGAGTTTGTAAGAGTGTTGCTAATTTCTCAGCGGTTAAATCTTGTTGTGCAATAGCCATACCGGCGCTGGCCCGCGTTAAAATTGCCGCGTTAAATGTTTGGTGATCATCAATTGCACTCGGCAAAGGAATCAACAAAGCCGCTACACCTGCAGCCATTAATTCACTCACGGTTAATGCACCCGCACGGCAAATAACAATATCGGCCCATGCATAGGCTGCTGCCATGTCATCCACAAACGCATCGACTTTTGCGTTAACTTGATGCTGCATATACATAGCAACCGTGGATTCAAGATGGTTTTTTCCCGCTTGATGGCGCACCATCGGGCGCTCAGTTGCCGGTAACATTGCCAAGGCTTGTGGCACTAATTCATTAATTGCTTTCGCACCCAAGCTGCCGCCCAATACCAATAAATGTAAAGGTTCTTTTTGCTCAGTGCGTTCGTCATAGCGCTGAGTAGGATTTGGTAAACTCGCAATAACTTGGCGAACAGGATTACCCACTGCTTGAGCATCGAGATTTGACTTACTAAATGCACCACTAAAGGCCGCCAACACACGCTGTGCTATTTTTGAAAGCAAACGATTAGTGGTTCCCGCAATAGCATTCTGTTCATGAATCACTAAAGGCTTACCAAGAAGTTTTGCAGCAACGCCGCCTGGACCAGAAGCAAAACCGCCAAACCCAATCACAACATCTGGTTTTATTTTTCTAATAATGGCTATGGCTTGCAACACTGCTAACACAATCAAAAATGGAGCTTTCAGCAAACCAATAACACCGCGACCACGCACACCTTCAACACGAATATGATGTAACGAAATCTTAGCTGCAGGAACTAAAGTATTCTCAATACCACGCGGAGTGCCTAACCATTCAACACGCGCTCCGCTATTACGTAAAACATCAGCAACAGCGAGTGCGGGAAATACATGACCGCCCGTACCGCCCGCCATCACCATGACGGTTAAATTGTTAGCATTGAGTGGCGATGTGCTTTGCATTATAAAATCACCGCTTTGCGTTTCGTAGTTTCAGGTTTTTGCGGTGCTACAGATTCCGCACCGTTTAATCCCGCAACTTCCCACTGGGCGCGCAATACAAATGCCATAAGCGCACAACAAATTAACAAGCTACTACCGCCGT
>DAOORH010000281.1:2191-4917 GCA_035389145.1 Cellvibrio sp. | reverse complement strand
CTTGATAAACCGGCTCGTAAAACCCTTGTTTGAGTAGCCAGATAGCACCGCCCGGCGATTTAGTTGTGGATGCAACGGCGAAGAAGGCGCGTTGGTTGACTTCGCTGGCTTCGGCGGGTTGAGCAAGGTAGTTAATGATGCGCAACCACTCGCTGCGGTAATCATACTTGTGTCGGAATAAGTGTTTGTTGATGAGTACAGACAATCGAGAGCGCAAACTGTTTGATACAAACACCATCGCAATAATCATTACCGCTGCGACTAACACAAAGCTATAGATCACCGTACCCCAGTTGCCGCCATAGAGACGAACGTAATAGCCACCCAGTGATAGGGAGGTGATTAGAAGTCCGACACCGATTAACGACGTGGTGTAAAAAGCGATGGGGCGTGAAATATTAAAATTAGCTGTGCGTTGGGATTGCTGTAGAGGTACCAGTCCACCTAGTGACATAAACAGGCACGCGGCAATGGAAACTGCTGCGCGCGATTGCCAGAGCAGAGGGTCAATGCCTTGAAAAATAAGGCCGTGGGTGTAGAGATAAATGTCATAAAGAAAAATAGCACCCAAGTTCATGCACAGTAATTTGATTTGACGATCATTGCTGGCAGCATAGCGATAGAGCTGCTCTACGCTTACCAAGCTAATCACGGCAAGACCCAAGGCAAACCAGGGTGTTAGCGCTAAGATGACATTACTGTCGAGTAAGGCAAATATTAGAATAAGGCCTGTTAGCGGCCAGCCCGCGCCAAATAGAATTTGTAAGCTGCGGGGGAATTGCTGTTGTTTGCTGTGCTTTCGCAAGCTGAGCGCTATTGCCAACACCCAAACGTTGTAATGCAAACATTCTAAAAATAGTAGCCAATTGGTGCTGAGTTGATAATTGGAAAAAGATAGTGCAATAGCAGCTAGATGGAGCGTGTTAATTCCCGCTGCGACAGCAAACGCGCTGCCACGTTGATGGTGCCAAAACTGATAAAGATAAGCCGCCGTAAGTAATGTAGAGACTATGGCTGCACTCAGGAAGGCGGTAAAGGTGACTTCTGCATATTCCATTTAAGGGCTATTCCCAATCAATTAATATGGCAAGCATAACATTGAGGCGATCTAGATCAACAGCTATGGATCTAATCCTTGTCAGGCTTACCTAAACGGCTTATCAAGATAAGCATTCATGAAGACTTTTGGCTATAATGACCATGAACTCCAGAAACCGACTGAGAAAATATCGGCGGTTCTCCAGACTGTGCTGCCTGTGCGTAAAAAATGCGCTACCGTGCGTAAAGAATTTAGATGAGGAAAAACCCGTGAGATCAATGAAAAAGTTGTTAGGAATGTTGATGGTTGCTAGCTTGGTTGCTGTTTCTGGCTTTGCATACAGTGAAACCAAAGCGGTGGATACTGTTAAAGAGCGTATCGCGCCAGTAGGGAAAGTCTGTATGTCAGGTGAGGCTTGTGCATCTGCGCCTGCTGCACCTGCATCGGCAGGCCCAAAATCGGGTAAGGATTTGTATGCAAGTGTTTGTGCAACCTGCCACGGTACTGGTGTACTAAATGCACCTAAGTTGGGCAGTGCAGCTGATTGGGCTCCGCGTGTTGCCAAGGGTATGGATACACTTTATACCCACGCTATTAATGGTTTTAACAGTATGCCGGCCAAGGGTACTTGCGCCGCTTGCACAGATGACGAAATTAAAGGTGCTGTGAAGCACATGGTAGATAGCAGCAAATAATTCCTTGCGCTTTTTGACCATAAAAAAACCAGCACAGAGTTGCTGGTTTTTTTATGTTTTCAATTATGTGATTTGGCGCTAATCAAACAAATTTAGCAAGCTAGATAACGTTTCTGCGCCCTGTGCTGTATTTTTTTCTGGGCTGCGCTCGCCAAAGCCTTCGCGTTCCACATCATCCTTCGGCAGTTCTTCTAAAAAACGGCTCGGTGTTGTCTCGCTGTGTTCACCAAACTGTTTGCGCTTTCCTGCTAGTGTCATGGTCAGCGTTTTTTGTGCGCGAGTGATGCCCACGTAGGTGAGCCTACGTTCTTCCTCGATATTGTTTTCGTCAATGCTGTTGCGATGCGGCAATAAATCTTCTTCCATGCCCACCATAAATACATGGGGAAATTCTAATCCTTTGGATGCATGCAGTGTCATGAGTTGTACTTGATCGCTTTCGTCCTCTTCTTCTTGTCGCTCCAATAAATCGCGCAGCACCAATTTCGCAATGGCATCCTGAATGCGCTTCTCATCGTCTTCGTCATCATCGATAGTTTTGTCTAAACTTTTTTGCAGTGATTCCACTAAATAAAACACATTTTCGATGCGTTTTTCGGCAGCCTTACTGCTGGGTGAGTTTTGATGCATCCAGCCGACATAATCTATATCGTCGATCATTTCCCGCACGCCAGCGATAGGGTCATTGGTGGTGCAGTTGATAGCAACTTGTCTCATCCAGTGCGAGAAACGCACTAATCGGTCCAGATTTTTTTCGGGGATGTGACTCTGCAAACCAATTTCATCGAGTGCCGCAAATAGGCTGATCTGCCGCTGGCTGGCATAGCCGCCAAGCGCTTCAAGCGTGCTGGTGCCAATGTGGCGGCGTGGTGTATTGATGATGCGCAGAAACGCATTGTCGTCATCCGTGTTCACCAGTAACCGCAAATAAGCCATCACATCTTTAATTTCAGTTTTGGCAAAAAAGGATGAGCCACCGCTGATTTTATAGG
>DAOORH010000281.1:0-2091 GCA_035389145.1 Cellvibrio sp. | reverse complement strand
ACATCTTTAATTTCAGTTTTGGCAAAAAAGGATGAGCCACCGCTGATTTTATAGGGGATTTGGTGATGTTGTAATTTCATCTCCAGCAAACGTGATTGATGATTGCCGCGGTAGAGCACGGCGTAATCGCGAAATTTATTTTGCTTGCGCAAGCGCTGTGTGAGAATTTCAGTCGCTACGCGTTCAGCTTCGGCATCCTCATTGGCGCAACGCACCACGCGAATGTGATCACCTAAACCCATTTCACTCCACAGGGCTTTATCAAATTCGTGGGGGTTGTTGGCGATCAGGTGGTTGGCGACACGCAAGATGCGACTGGTTGAACGATAATTTTGTTCAAGTTTAATCACGCGCAGTTGCGGGTAATCCACTTTGAGTTGCGCCATGTTTTCAGGCCGTGCGCCACGCCAAGCGTAAATCGATTGATCGTCATCACCTACTACTGTGAGCGCCCCGCGATTGCCGACCAAGAGTTGTACTAATAAATACTGGCTGGAGTTGGTGTCTTGATACTCGTCGACAAGTAAGTAGCGAATTTTTTTCTGCCAGCGAGCAAGAATGTCGCTATGTTGCCGAAACAAATCGACGGGGATCAAAATTAAATCGTCAAAATCAACGGCGTTGTAAGCGCGCAAGGCTTGGTTGTATTGCTGATACACCAAGGCGATGGTTTGTTCGCCGGGGCTTTGCGCTAGCTCTAATGCGCGTTTGGGGGTGATTAAATCATTTTTCCAGTTGGAAATTTGATTTTGAACTAGATTTAAGTGGTCGCTATCGAGATCGCCATCTTTGAGCATTAATTCTTTCAGTAATGAGCGGGCATCTTCGGCATCAAAAATCGAGAAGCCAGGTTTAAACCCCAAGCTTTTATATTCGCGGCGAATAATATTTAGGCCAAGGTTGTGAAAGGTGGAGACTGTTAAGCCTTTTGCGGCGCTGCCGCGCATGAGGTGGCTGACACGCTCTTTCATTTCGCGGGCGGCCTTGTTGGTAAATGTCAGCGCGGCTATATGACGTGCGGGTATTTCACATTGTTGAATAAGGTAGGCGATTTTGCGGGTGATTACGCTGGTCTTGCCGCTACCCGCCCCTGCCAGCACTAGGCATGGGCCATCTATATAAAGAACGGCTTCTTGTTGGCGAGCGTTTAACTGGGTCACGGTGTTTTGGGTGTCTAGTCAGCAATGGGTGCCTATTGTAACAATCGCCACTGGCTATGCAATTGATCGTCTTTTTTTATAACCTTTGCTTTTAAGAATACTTTAAGCGTCTTTGTTTGTTATATGTGATCAAATCTTATTTATTCCGTTGAAGACAGGGTGTAGAGTCTCCTGCGGGAGAGTGTACAGTAATGACGCAATTTAGATTTTCTCGACTAGGCTAAGCCTGAGAGTTGGGTATCTGGGGCTATGGAAAGAACGATAAAAATTTTATTTATTGACCGAGAGCACGGCGAGTATTTATTAATTGCCGACATATTGTCACAAGTGCGAAATGTCAGTTATGAGCTGGTCTGGTGTGATCAGTTGGAGACGGCTGCGCCTCACATTTTATCCAATGAATTTGATGTGGTTTTGCTAGATTTTTTTTGGGGCGACTTAAGTGCTCGCGATTTGCTCAATGCGGTAAAAGTGCAGGCCAATAAAACCCCTATCGTCATCATGACCGATGAAATGGAAATCGAGGTTGATCGCGATGTGATTCGCACCGGTGCATCGGACTATCTCATCAAAGGCCAAATTGATCATCAACTGCTAGAGCGTACCCTGCGTTACGCCATTGAACGTAAGCAAACTGAAATATATCTCGCGCGATTAGCGCACTACGATCAACTCACCGATATTCCCAACCGCATTTTATTCCGCGACCGTTTAGAGCACGTGATTCATTTGGCGAATCGCGATAAAACCTCTTTCGCATTATTGTTTATCGATTTGAATGGGTTTAAACAGGTCAATGATAATTTTGGCCACGACGCGGGCGATGCGATTATTCGCATTTGCGCCGAGCGCTTGAGTGCATGTATGCGTCGCAGCGACTCGGTCGCGCGCATGGGCGGCGATGAATTTACGCTTTTGCTTTCCCACATAG
>DAOORH010000280.1:0-4929 GCA_035389145.1 Cellvibrio sp. | reverse complement strand
GCCCAGCCCATCGCTAAGTACCGATAACCTGCTCGCCCAACAAATTCAAAAACTCGCCCGCAACCAGCGCACCCAGCTAGTGCTCACGGGCGAGATAATCGATATGACTATGACTCACCCCGAAGCCACCTACAACCCCGGTATGTACACACGCTTTTTAAACGGCTTATTTGATTTTATTGAAATACGAAATCGCTTTGATAAGCGCGAGCGTGTATTTAGTTTTAACGTGAACCTGCGCGATGGTTTTACCGGTCAAACCCTGTTTAGCAAACGTTACGATACCTATGGTGTTTGGGGCTCCACCAAAGATGTTGGGTTTGATACACCGCTGTTTTGGAAAAGCGATTACGGCCAACAAATTAAAGGCCTCGTAAAAATGGCTGCCAAAGATGTGGGAGCAGTGGTGCAGTGCCAACCCTATATAGCGCAAATTGATTCGCGCCCAGGGCAAACACAAATTCTATTGCAGGGCGGCGCCAATAACGGCCTGCGCTCTGGCGATACGCTCGCGCTTTACCAAATGGTGGTGCAAGGCTCCGAAACCGAATACCAACAACACCAAGTGCGCTTGGTAAACCGTAATGCGGCGATTGAACTGCGCGAAGTTTACCCATCACACAGCGTGGGTGTGATTAGCGGAACAACCTATTTAACCGGGCAGTTTTTGGCAGTAGCGCAATAGTGGTTATAATGCATGCCGCACTCAACCCATAAGAGCACACGGCATGACTTACTTATCAAAAGCGTTATATTTTATTTTCGGCATTACCCTTTTGGGCTTTGCAGGCTTACAGTTTAATGACCCCGACCCGATTATTTGGATCGCTTTCTACCTCCTCTGCGCACTTATCCCTTCCCTGCTTTTATTTAATATCTTTAATCGCCCACTGTTTTTACTGGCAGTAGTTTGGTGCTGCGTGGAGCTATTTATCAGCGCGCCCGGCGCTTACAAATATTACTTGCACATGGCAGAAGAACCTTTAATGCAAAGCATGAATCCACAAAAACCTTATATTGAAGAGTGCCGCGAATTTTTAGGCGTATTGATTGCCTTTGCGCTTGTTGTGGTTAGCGCATTACTTGCCAAGCAAAAACTCTTTAGCGTTAAATAAAAACCCGCTCAACGCAGAGTAAGCGCATTTTTTCTGCGTCTGTCGTTTCTTGTTGCTAGCCATCTAAACGGAAACATGAGGCATATGCTAAGAATGAGTGCAGTGAGAAGGCTAAAGCCAATATCTTGCAAACTCAGAGGCATACCGGGTTTAAAGTTTTCGTAGACTTTAGTAAGCCGTTCATAGCGCGATGGGTTAAACATAAACCATGCGCGCTCATAAATATTCCCGTCTGTTAGCGTTGCAATAGAAACCTTAAGCTCTTCATATTCCTGCATGGTTTGCAGTTTTTGATGAGCATCGGTACGAACTACTGAGCTGGTGTTTACCGAGAGGTCTTGAATCATGGCGTAAACATCGGGGTAATTATGCTGAGCCGCATTTGCCTTAAAACCTTCAACCTGCCGTTCAGTAGCGTCAAAATAGCCGCTCACATATTGCAAATAATGGTCCGCTAAAATCGGTACTTGAAAAAACAATAACAACAAAACTCCAAAGACGATCTTATCGAATATATTTATTATAAAGTTCATCTTGTACCCTGCATTAATGAAGAAACGGATGAGTTATTTTTTTAACTTAGCCCACACCTGCCAAGTTCCAATTAAATACATTACGCCAAACACAAAACAAATAAACGAACTCCAAAACCAAAAGCTTGTACTGTTTTCAGGGAAATGCGGCGCAAGTGGAATAAAGGCAAGGCTGCGCACCAAATAGATTGCCGTTATAACACACAAAGCAACACGTAATAATGGCAGCCTGCGAATAACCCCTGCGCCAGAAAGCGCATAGAGCGACCAAATAAATAAGATACCCGCAATAAAACTGGTAACCACCGTGGGGTACCAATGCCCTGCATCAGCCAAGTGTGCCATTTGTTTACCTGCACCCATAAACAGATACATAGGCGCGCCGAATACTATGCAAGCGATGTGAAGTATTGCCGCAAGTGCAGAAAGGCTGGCAGCGATAATTAAAAAAGTGTTTTTTGATTGTTCCATTGTTACCTCGTTATTATTTTAATGATTGCGATATTACTTATAAAACGGGGAGTCGTCATCCCGTCGGGATCCAGCGTCTTTCATAATTAAAGTCACTGGATCCCCTGCGGGGATGACGACTCCCTATTAAATTGGTTTTGTAGGTTGCGGGTAAGGCGTAAGCTTGCGAACAATGCACCCCAACATAAATATATCCCCTCACCCATCAATCCGTAAACTGCAACTTCGCCAACCGCGCATACAACGGGCTATCCACCAACAATTTCGCATGAGTTCCCTCGGCAACAATTTCACCCGCTTCCATTACCACAATTCTATCTGCTGCTTGCACTGTCGCTAAGCGATGTGCGATCACCAAGGTCGTGCGATTGTGCGCGGCATTATCGAGCGCTTGTTGCACTTGGCGTTCGCTTTCGGCATCAAGTGCGCTGGTGGCTTCATCTAATAACAAAATAGGAGGATTACTTAAAATTGCGCGGGCGATTGAAATACGTTGGCGTTGCCCGCCGGATAAACGCACGCCACGTTCTCCTAAAAAAGTATCGTAACCTTGTGGTAGTGCTTCAATAAATTCGCTAGCAGCGGCCATATCTGCCGCAGCTTTCACTTGCTCAAGCGTGGCATTGGGGTGGCCGTAGCGAATATTATCTAACACGCTGCCTGCAAAAATTACTGTCTCTTGCAAAACAACACTGAACGGCTGACGCGCATCTTTAAAGGTTAAATCCCGCAAATCAATTCCGTTAAAACGCACTGCGCCTGATTGCGGATCGTAAAAGCGAAACAGCAATTGAAACAAGGTAGTTTTACCGGCACCCGATGGGCCAACCAAGGCAACGTGTTCACCGTGGCGAATTTTTAGCGAGAAGTTTTTTAGCGCGAGCGTATCTGGCCGCGAGGGATAAGAAAAATTTACATGATCAAACTCAATGCCCTCACCCGTTGCAGGCAAGGTTAATGGTTTAGTCGTTTCAACTACGGGCGATTCAATATGCAGCAATTCCATTAAGCGTTCGGTTGCACCCGCTGCGCGTTGTAAATCGCCCCACACTTCAGTAATAGCGCCAATAGCACCAGCAGTGACTACGGCGTAAATAATAAATTGCGATAATTGCCCGCCGCTCATATTGCCTGAAAGCACCGCTTGCGCACCTAACCACAATACAAATGAAATAGCGCCAAAAATTAAAACGATAACGACAACGGTAAGTATTGAACGCGCGCGAATACGCGAGAGTGCCGTTTTAAAAGCGCTCTCTACCGAAAGATCAAAGCGCACAGTTTCGCGCTCTTCTTGCGTGTAGGACTGCACCGTAGGCATTGCATTTAAAATTTCACCGGCAAGCGCGCTGGAATCGGCAACGCGGTCTTGGCTATCGCGCGATAGCTTTCGCACTTTTCTGCCGAAAATTAAAATGGGCGCAATCACACCGACCAACACAATTAAAATGTAACCAGCGAGTTTTGGGCTGGTAACTATCAGCATGGCAATGCCGCCTAGCAGCATGAATAAATTGCGCAAGCCCATAGATAAGCTTGTACCAACTACAGTTTGGATCAATGTGGTGTCGGTTGTTAAACGCGAAAGCACTTCGCCCGTTTTGGTGATTTCAAAAAACTGCGGGCTCATGCGTAAAATGTGCGAATAAATAGCACTGCGAATATCTGCCGTAACCCGCTCGCCCAACCAAGACACAAAATAAAACCGCAACGCGGTTGCCACCGCTAAAACAATCGATAAACCAAACAGCAAAATAAAATAACGATTGAGATGTTCGCTCTGCCCCGATGAAAAACCCGAATCGATTAAATAGCGAAACACCACCGGCAAGGTAAGCGTTGTGCCTGCGGCGATAATTAATGCCATGAATGTCCAAATCCAGCGCAACCAATAAGGTTTTAAAAACGGCAACAAGCCCAACAAAGGGCTTAATTTTTTAGGCAATGGCAGCGCGAGCGATTCAGTCATACATTATTCCTGAGCAAATTTCGAAAAATAGCATTTAAAAAAGCAACTTAAAGCCCAGCCATAATTCGCAGCACAACTCCAACAGCCGCACCTAACGCCAATACTGCAAACGCCAAAATACTGATGCCATAACCACGGCTACGCGCAGCGGCAGAACGCGTATAACTAAACGCATAATCGATACGCCCCACTAACCACACGACACCCACCACTCCCGCCCACAGCGGGCTAACATAATGACTAAACAACCAAAGTGCAGGCAGAAAGAGAATTAAATTTTCCAAGGTATTCATTTGCACGCGAAAGATGCGCTCAAAATTATCGTTTCCCGTAGTTGCAGGCGCTTTAACGCCATATTTTGTGCGCGCATAACCCACATAAAAAGTGATGGCGAGAAATAGCAGCAGCGCAAACAAAGTGATAATTGCAGGAAGATGCATTGCCATATAAGTGATTCCTTAAGAATTAGCGTGTTATAGATAAACCTTATAGTCAGTGGGGCCAAATCACTCGCATATCAATGGAAGCGCCCGTAGATTCAGTCTAAAGACAAGAACCGGTGACTTTTGTCAGTGTTCCGCGCACAGCCGTAACGCAACAAAACTTTACGCGATAAGGGCCCAGAACTTTAAACAGGGTCGCATCCAAAGCCCAAGTTTCGTCGTCTAAGGTCTTAACCTTCACAACCTAGCCAAACGCTCATTAAAGGAAAATGAACATGAAATATGCGTTTCTGATTCTTACCATTTTATCCACACTCACGCTCCCCACATTCGCAGCAGATAACAAAACCTCACCATTAGCGGTAGTCAATAAGCGAATGGACGCCTACAACAAACAC
>DAOORH010000279.1:0-4930 GCA_035389145.1 Cellvibrio sp. | reverse complement strand
AATATCAAAGCCGAACACGTAATCAAAACCCCTTTCACCGCAGGCGCTAAGTTAGTGGTGCTTGGTGGCCCAGCCATGTTGATCGGATTGGGCGGCGGTGCTGCTTCGTCTATGGCGTCCGGTTCCTCTTCAGAAGATTTGGATTTCGCTTCAGTGCAACGTCAAAACCCGGAAATGGAACGCCGTTGCCAGGAAGTGATTGATGCCTGCTGGCAGCAGGGTGCAAAAAATCCTATCGCCTTTATTCACGACGTAGGCGCAGGCGGGTTGTCTAACGCATTCCCAGAATTAGTGAAAGACGGCGGCACCGGTGGCAAGTTTGAGTTGCGTAACGTCCCTAACGATGAAGCGAGCATGAGCCCGCTGGCGATTTGGTGTAACGAATCCCAAGAGCGTTATGTGTTGGCAATTAATCCTGAAGATTTAGCGCGTTTTGAAGCCATCTGTAAGCGTGAACGCGCTCCGTTCGCGGTAGTGGGCGAGGCGACTGATGAAAAGCATTTGACCCTCAATGATAAGCACTTCGACGCTAAACCAGTCGATCTGCCTATGTCCGTTCTCTTCGGTAAACCGCCAAAAATGCACCGTGTTGCTGACAAGCACAAAGCGGCGGTGAGCGCGTTTTCTACCGAAGATATTAATATTAACGATGCCGCTGAGCGAGTACTCAAGCATCCAGCGGTAGCGAGCAAGAACTTCCTTATCACCATCGGCGACCGCTCGGTTACCGGCATGGTGGTGCGCGATCAAATGGTTGGCCCATGGCAAGTTCCTGTGGCTGACGTCGCGGTTACCACCGTGAGTTACGACAGTATTAAAGGCGAAGCCATGAGCATGGGCGAGCGTACGCCGCTTGCTTTGTTGGATGGCCCAGCTTCTGGTCGTATGGCAATTGCTGAAGCAATTACCAATATCGCGGCGACTCGTATTGAAAAGCTTTCCGATGTAAAACTCTCCGCCAACTGGATGTGCGCTGCTGGCCACAAAGGTGAAGACGAAAAAATGTATCGCACCGTGCAAGCGGTGGGTATGGAGTTGTGCCCTGAGTTGGGTATTACGATTCCAGTGGGTAAAGACTCCATGTCTATGCGTACTGCATGGCAAGAAAACGGCAAGTCGAAAGCGGTTACTGCGCCGTTATCTTTAGTGATTTCTGCCTTCGCTCCAGTGGTAGATGTTCGCCAAACGCTGACTCCGCAACTTAGAACGGACAAAGGCGCCACTGATTTAATTCTGGTTGATCTCGGCAACGGTAAAAACCGTTTGGGCGGTTCTATTCTCGCGCAGGTTTACAACCAAATGGGTGAGGTGCCTGCTGACTTGGATTCTGGTGCGCAGCTCAAAGGTTTCTTCAATGCCATGCAAGCGTGCATCAAGCACGATGAAATACTCGCGTATCACGACCGCAGTGATGGTGGCTTGTTCGCAACTATTACTGAAATGGCCTTTGCTGGTCACGTTGGTGTTGATGTAGATATTGAATGTTTAGGTGATGACGCACTTGCAGTAATGTTCAGCGAAGAAGCTGGTGCGGTATTACAAGTTGCGAAAGATAAAACCGATGCAGTCTTGGATCGCTTCTTTGCAGCAGGTGTAACTCACGCAAAAGTTATCGGTAGCTTGAACGATGAAGACACCGTTCGTATCGCGCAAAACGGCAACACCTTGTTCGATCAATCACGTGCTGTATTGCAAAGCTTATGGTCAGAAACCAGCTATCGCATTCAAGCCATGCGCGACAACCCTGCGTGCGCGAAATCTGAGTTTGAAGGCATCTTAAAAACTGACCCAGGTTTGAGCGTAAAACTTTCTTACGATCAAAATGAAGATGTTGCAGCACCGTTTATTAACAAGGGCGTTCGTCCATCTATCGCTGTATTACGTGAACAAGGCGTAAACGGCCACGTAGAAATGGCAGCGGCGTTTGATCGTGCAGGTTTTAACGCGGTTGATGTACACATGAGCGATTTACTTTCTGGTCGCGTATCGCTTGAAGCTTTTAAAGGTTTAGTTGCTTGTGGTGGCTTCTCTTACGGTGACGTACTCGGCGCAGGCGAAGGCTGGTCAAAAACCATTTTGTTCAACAATAAAGTGCGCGATGAATTCGAACAATTCTTCCATCGCAACGATACCTTTAGTTTGGGCGTGTGTAACGGTTGCCAGATGATGTCTAATCTGAAAAATTTAATTCCGGGTGCGGATCACTGGCCGCGTTTTGTTCGCAACCTTTCTGAACAATTTGAAGCGCGTTTTAGCTTGGTACAAGTGCAAGAGTCGTCATCGGTGTTGTTCAAAGGTATGGCCGGTTCACATATGCCAGTTGCAGTTGCACACGGTGAAGGTTACGCAGAATTTGCAAACGCTGATGCGTTAAAAAACTGTAACGACAGCGGTATAGTGGCGTTGCGTTTTATCGACAATAATTTGAGCGCAACGGAAACTTATCCGGCTAACCCTAATGGTTCACCACTAGGTATCACCAGTGTGGCAAGCGAAGATGGTCGCGTGACTATCATGATGCCGCACCCAGAGCGTGTGTTCCGCGCGGTGACTAATTCATGGCATCCGGATGATTGGAAAGATGACGGAGCATGGCTGCGTCTATTTAGAAATGCGCGGGTGTTTGTCAGCTAATTAGTTTTACTTGCTCACATAAATATAATCGCAGTACGACAAAGGAGGCTTCGGCCTCCTTTGTTGTTTTTGTTCGGTTCCTTTTTTCATCTCTATGTTCGGCAACGTACCGAACTAGCATTCAGCTTTCTCTATTATCCATCTCAACAGCTGCAGTTTTGAAAATGAATCGGTAGCTAGTAAAAAAATAGCACGTTGATGGATCCACTCTGTTAGCTCACACACACTAATACATGAATGAGAATACACACATGAAATTTATTAAAGCATCTGGAATTTTAGCTTGCGCAGTAGCGGCCGCTATGGCGAGCTCAGTAACCTTCGCAAACGAAGACGCAGGTTGGTACCTTGGTGGCAACTTAGGTCAATCTCGCGCTCGTCTTGATGAGCACACTATAATGACTCAGGTTTCTCTTGGTCTTTTCACAACTGTTGTCGGTGACAATACGATCGATGCTGGTGGTAAGTTGTTCGGCGGTTATCAAATAAATCAATATTTGTCTCTTGAAGCCGGATATTTTGATTTAGGCGAATTTCAAATCTACGCACAGACGCTGCCCGTTGGCGCGATTCATTCCAATATGCAAGTCAGAGGCCTGAATTTGGATGTTGTGGGTTATGTACCTTTTACTGAAAACTTTTCAGCCTTTGGTCGCCTTGGTGTTACCCGCGCATTAACACAGAATACATTCGATGGATTTGGCGCTGCCGCTGGTATGAGTGGAAAGCTGAGTGATCGCGATACTTTCCCTAAAGCGGGTGTCGGTTTGGAATATAAATTTACAGATTCTTTTTCAATGCGTGCTGAAGCTGAGCGTTATGTAATTAGTAATGCACTTTACGACCATAACAATATTGATTTGTTCTCGGTAGGTGTTGTCTATCGCTTTGGCGCTAAACCTGCCCCTGCGCCGGTTGTGAAAGCTCTTCCGCCTGCTCCAGCACCTGTTCCAGTTGTAGTCGCGCCACCAGCGCCACGTTTTGAAAAATATACTTTGTCGTCCACTGAGTTGTTTGGTTTTGATAGTGAGAGACTTTCTATGCCGCAACCAAAACTGGATCAAATAGCTGCCGCGCTTAAAACCGATGGTGGCCCTAGTCAAATCGTTATTGTTGGCCACACCGACCGTCTTGGTTCAGATGAATACAATCAAAAATTGTCGGAGCGTCGTGCGGATGCAGTTAAAAGTTACATCGCCAGCAAAGGCATTGAAGCTGGTCGCTTACAAGTAGTGGGCAAAGGCGAATCTGAACCAGTTGTACAATGTACCGAAACTAAAAAGGCGGCGTTGATTGAATGCTTGGCGCCGAATCGCCGTGTAGAAATTGATCAAGTGGTTGTAGAGCGTAAAGTTAGCCCGTAAATTCGGATAACTATATCTGATATAAAAACAAAGGAGGCTAAGCCTCCTTTGTTTTTTTATATGCGGCTTTTTAAATCACTTAACGGCCGGCATCTTTTAATTGCCACACGAGTTTGGTTTGGTGCCAGCAAGAGACGGCCTTGTCTCCTTCGGTGCACGGGCTAAAGGCCCAATTGCGCTTTGCGTGTTTAATGGCAGCTTCATCTAAACGGTTTGAGCCACTAGATAACACCAATTGAGCGTCAGCAACCCGACCATCGGTACCAATTAAAAGTTTTAAGCTGGTTGCACCTTCTTCACCCAAACGCGCAGATGCAGACGGATAGTCCGGTTTACTGGCTTTCAGAAGCTTAGGTTTTGTTGGGCCAGATGTAGTTAGGATAGATTCGCTACTGGTACCTACAAGAGGCGGTTGTACAGATTCAATGTCAATCGGTGCTATTTCGTGAGAGATAATGTTGATTTTTGGCTGGGTTTCAATGGTGGGTTTTGGGATCTCCACAAGTGGAGGTGGAACAATTTTCTGATCTACTGGTGATAGCTTAATCGGAGGTGGAGGTGCTACAAAATCAATCAGGGTTCGCCCCAGGCCGTTGGCGAGCGCCCAAATTAATAAAACATGAAATGCAATAACAATAAATATACCGATGGATCTTTGCTGGGTATTTTGCTGAACATGATATGACATATTTTTATTACCATTTTTAAGAGTTTGACCTGCAAGAGAAATGGTATTTTTTGAAACAAACTATCCAGTACTGCGGTAGTTGTTTCTACCATTTCACGGAGTTTGCACCCAGATTAAAAACGTTCTGAGTAAAATGAGTATAGTCACTATTGGTAACGCGCAAACATTTCTTTACTGTTACTTATACTGTTTTTGTCCAAGAGGTGAGTTAGATATACACGTATTTCAGTTTTTGCTACTCAAG
>DAOORH010000278.1:0-4951 GCA_035389145.1 Cellvibrio sp. | reverse complement strand
AACATTACGCGCTTGAAAGTAATTGGCTGTTTGTTCAAGGCTGTTGAGTTCAACCCCTTTATAGGGGATATCAAGCTGGCTGCTGCAAGCGGAGAAGCTGAGAACAAGAGAAACTAAACCGGCTTTGAATAGGCTAGGCATAACTGAAAATCTTTCCTAATAGAGGTGTAAGGAGGGTGCTCATAATAAACCATAAAGCTGAGATTTAGCTGTATGCTTGCCATGATCGGCCGTAGAAGGTTGGATCTTTCTCAAATGACGTCGACAATCGTTATCGTACAGTGTAATTAAAATACAAAATTTATAACAAATACATATAAAAAAGGGGTTTTTATACTAGCTCAGTTGATCAGGGTTAAAGAATACTGAGTTGATTGGAATTGCGAACTTTTTGTAACGTGCAAAATGGATTGCGCTACCTATACTCAAGAGTATTGTTAGGACGCTCAGATGGCGGCTGGTTTTAATACTTTGGAGGTGTTATGGATAAACTATGGTATTTCTCGGAAACGGGGAAAATTTTTTGGGTACCGAGTGCAGATTCAATTGTTAATGAGAATGGCGTTCCTAAACCTGACATGGCCGAATTTGAGGTTACGCTCAAAGATGCCCAAGAGTTTTCCACCTTCTGCGATCGATCAGATCAGATTATTCTGGTATCCAGCGCGCAGATGTTTGCAGCGGATTATCTTTACGCCATCCCCATCACTATGCCACGCATAGCGCTTATCAAGTCGGGAACTCCTGCACCTGCACGTGAGCAGCTTGATAAACTTGAATTGGATGCCTATTTGTTGGGCCCTTTTGATACCGCTATCACCAACGCAACCTTGGCTAAGTCCCTAGATGACAAAAATTCGCTAATTGCATTGCAAGAAGAGCTTAAGAACTATTCCAGCATTGCTTTTACCGCTATGTCATCAGCGTCTGAGATGGGGGTAGTGGCCTTTTACGCCCAGTCAGTCCAGAACATTTCAGATATGGATCGTTTGGCACAGCAAACCCTACGCTGTTTAAAGGATTTATCAGTGCAGGGGTTTGTCCAGTTTTCTTTTGAGGATAGCTTACATGTGTATCCTGAAAACATACCAAAAACGTATGCTGATTTATTGGATTGGACGCGCACGTCTGAGCATCGCATTGTTTCTCACGGTCGTTTTTTAATTTTCAATTTTGAAAATGCACAGTTTTTAATTACCGATGCACCGGTAGAAGACCCCGATAAATGTGGCCGTTTGCGCGATGTAATTGCGCACATCGTCTCTATCGCTGAAGCTCGCGCTAAAACCATTAAAGTCAATGGCTTACTTAAAGAACAGCAGGACAATACCCGTATGGTGATGATGTTGCTCGAAATGGCATCACGCGATAATCGCAATTCAGTAAAAACTATCATGACAGATTTATCGATGGCGCTGAGAGAGATTGCAATGGGGCTTGAGTTAAATATTGAGCAGGAAACTGCAATGTTGGCCCTTTCTGATAGAGCTTTAGAATCCTTAGAGTGCCTTCACGAAACAACTGACGCAGTTGAAATTCATTTCAGAAGTTTGCTGTTGCAATTGGATCAAGCCGCAAAATTATTAAAAACGGATGAAATAGCTGAGCCTGCAGAAATTGAAAGCAGTGTAGAGCTATTTTAGAAAATATTTGTAGTGACTGTTTGTCATAAATCTTTGGTAATTAATTAATGAAAGGGCTGCATTTGCAGCCCTTTTTATTGGTCTATATCTGCTTCGCTAACACCGTTCAAATCCATTAATACCTTCACTTGTTGTTGCAGGCGTTTGATCTGTTGCTCTAGCTGTTCGATTTTTTGTTCTAATTGCCCGGTGCGCTCATCATCGCTAGAAGAGTGAACTTTAGTGGAGTTGCTCATGGCGGCTATAGCGGCTAAATCAGGTTGACCACACAACAGATGCATATAGCGGTCTTCGCGTTGATTAGGTGCGCGCGGGATGCGGACAAAATAAGGCGTGGTTTTAGCGCAGAGATATTCAAGCTTTTCTTCAACGGCTTTGATATTTTCAAATTCAAACATGCGTTGGGTGCGTGTTAATAATTCTGCCAAGGTTTGTGGGCCGCGCAACAACATAACGTTCAAGAGTGCTTGGGTGGCTTTGTCTAACCCGAGTACTCGTGTTAAGCGTTGATCATAGCGAGCGGCACGCGCACTGTAATCTACAGTAATCCAATTTTTATCTTGCAATTGGCTGGCGCAACGCTGTAATTCGCCGGATTCATAGTTGCTTACAGGTTCGCGGCTGGTTTTTTGATTGCAGGCTAGTACTAAACTGTTGAGTGTAATGGGGTAGGCATCGGGTGTGGTTAATTGTTTTTCCATAAGCGCGCCCAGTACTCGGGCTTCAATGCTGGTGAGCATGGGCTCTTGAGTTGTGTTTTCACTATTTTCCATTTGCAGTTCCATTTATAGTTTTAGTGTCTTTATCGAGTAGCTTAGTCAATCACTCTACCTGAAATACAACAACAAAAAACATTTAGTTATTGGTTAAGTCTTCAAAGGTATCAATCAGGATTTCTTCATCTGCTTCTGAAAGTTCTGCTAAATCCATAATGCTCGGTTCGTTAACACCAAAAATATTTTCAATGTCTTCCAATTCAAAATTTGCCGCCTTTGCTTTGGTTAAATATTGTTGTACAGCAGCTTGCAATCTAAAGGTGTCACCTGCTGCGGCTTTGAGTTCAGCAAGAGTCTCTTGTGTTAGCCATTCAATAAATTCAGCGCGGGTTTCAGGGGAGGAGTCAGCGGCAGCGTTGTAGATCATGAGATACCTGGTTTTAAAAATGGCGCTCTGCTGAGAGGCGAAGTGGCGCCGAGATTACTTATGGATTGAGTGGTTTAGTTTGAGATAAGAGTGCGTCAAGTTTACTAGCGCTTTACTGAAAAAACCACTTTCAGCAGTCTTACCAACACTAGTTAAGAAGCCGCAAAAAATCGATAGGTGCTGGGGTTTCAAAAACCAATTCTTTATTGGAGTTTGTTTTGGCAACTTTTAAACGCAAGGCATGTAACCCCATTCGCGCACCTGCGTTGCCATAGCGTGGGTCGCCCACGACGGGGTAATTGAGCCAGGCTAAATGCGCGCGAATTTGGTGTTGGCGGCCAGTGTCAATTTGAACTTCTAATAAGCTGCGTGCGCTACTTGTTTTCAGCGTTTTATAGTGGGTGAGGGCGGGCTTTGCATCGGGGTGATCACCAACGTGCACGCGGTATTCAATTTCATCTAGTCGCAGCGGTTGGTTAATGCTACCTTCACTGGGGTTTGGGTTGCCTTCAACAATCGCCAAATAGGTTTTCTCGGCTTTATCCCATTTTGCCATTACCGCTTCGCGCATTTCGCGCGATGTCGCAAACAATAAAACGCCTGAAGTATCGCGATCAATACGATGCACTGGCCATAATTTCACCTCTTGCGACTTGCGTGATAATTGCTTGCGCAGAATCGCCAGAGCGTGTTGCTGAGTTTCTTTGGTGGTACCAACGGATAAAAGGCCGGCAGGTTTATTAATCGCGATTAAATCGCGATCTGAATAGAGGATTTCCAGCTGCGAAGGTGCGGCATTAGCGGGTTTGCCGGAGGCCCCAACTTCTACCAAGTCGCCGATATTAAGTGCATGGTTATGTTGCGTAATAGTAATACCATTGACGCTAATACACCCTGTTTGTAAGCGCTGCTTAATTTTGTTGCGTGCCCAGCCTTCTAGCTGAGAATTGAGAAATCCTAACAGGCCAGCGGCCTCTTTAACGTATAACTTATCTGACATGTAATGAGCCTGAAGATGAGAGCTAATTGCGAGCGCTATAAAAGCAGCCAATGAGCCAATTTGTAAATTAGGTAATTAAATCAAGGTAAATAAAATGACAGTTTCCTATCGATAAAGCTATTAATTTCTGGTTGTGAATTCGTTTAAAAGGTCTGTACACTTGCGACAGTAGGTAGATTTATAAGATTAGCCTTGGCAATTATAAGATCCTCTTGATCTTGTGTAAAAATTAATGTCCCTGTATGACTTCTCTTTAGGTTTCTTTATGTTTTCATTAATGCTCTCTAAAAAGCTAATCCTTCGTGCCATTTTTTCGCTTGCTTTAATTGGCCCATCATCTTTGGCTGTCGCATTGTCTCTAAACGATTTGAGCAGTCAAGATGCTAAAGTCGGTCTGAAAGCTGCTTTGGAGAAAGGCTCAATGGCTGCGGTTGCTAAGCTGGGTGTTGAAAATGGTTTTATGAATAATGACAAAGTAAAAATTAAGCTGCCTGCAAAATTTGATAAGGCCCGAGCTATTTTAAAAATGACTGGGCAATCAAAGAAAATTGATGAGCTGGAAGTGTCTATGAACCGCGCTGCTGAAGCTGCAGTGCCCTTAGCAAAACCTTTGCTGGTAAATGCTATTAAATCTATGACAGTAACGGATGCAAAAAATATTTTAAGCGGCGGTGAAACTTCCGTGACAGATTTCTTTAGAGAGAAAACGGCATCCGCTCTTAACGCCAAGTTTTTACCTTTGGTGAAAGGCGTAACCGATAAAGCCCAGCTGGCGAAAAACTATAATTCGGTGATGAGCCAAGCGCAAAAATATGGTGTGGTAGGCGAGCAAGAAGCCAGTGTTGAAGCTTATGTGACCAAGCGTGCAACCGATGGTCTGTATTTAATGATTGCTGAAGAAGAAAAAGCAATTCGCCAAGACCCGATTGGGGCCGGTAGTAAAATTCTGAGTAAGGTATTTGGCGCTTTAAAATAATTAGCTTAATAGGCGTGCGGGCAAAAACAGCACCGCACGCAAGAATGCAAATAGGGCATCAAAGGTGATGCCTATTAAGCGAAAAGGTAGGGTAATTAACCATATGAATGGCCAAAGGATGAGAGCAATTAACGCTAATGGCCAGCAGACTATAAACAGCAATAACCAGCAAATAAACGTTAGCATGTG
>DAOORH010000277.1:0-4956 GCA_035389145.1 Cellvibrio sp. | reverse complement strand
CAGCGTTCGGATAACCGTTCACAAAAGTGACTGCGACACCTTCAAATGTTTGTGGTGATACAGGGTTTACCAAGAATTTACCGTGCGTCATAGCAGCAGCTGATTTTAATGAGCCAAGCGCAGCATTTACCTTAGCGACGCGTGCATCTCGAGTTAAATCAACAAACTTAGGTAAGGCCGTCGCTGCAAGAATCCCTAAAATAACAATAACGGCGATCAATTCAATCAACGTAAAACCCGACTCTTGCTTGTTCATTATCATCACCTAATCTAGTTGGAACTATCACGAAGCTAAGAGTCACATCAATACAGCCAAATCGATATAACGCTAGCGGTTCTCTTAAACTCTAGTTCTAGATTGAAAGATAATCAAATTATGATTTTTTATACGCCATCAGCAACTAACAATGCCTGCAAGACCGAAGCAATATCAGCCTGAACAGCCACCAACTCCTGGCCGGCATCCACCAATGCATAGCGCGAAGGTGCCTGTTCAGCGCGTGCGCGATAAGCACTGCGCACACGCTCAAAAAACACCATTGCTTCACTTTCAAAGCGATCCAATTCACCGCGTTGACGGGCGCGATTTAGGCCGAGTTCAACATCAATATCTAAAATCAGGGTTAAATCTGGGCGCAAATCGCCTTGCACCAATTGCTCTAATTGGGTGATGGTTTCAGTGCTTAAACCACGGCCGCCACCTTGGTAAGCGTAAGTCGCATCGGTAAACCGATCACTTAAAACCCAAGCGCCGCGCGCTAATGCAGGTTGAATAACCTGTGCGATATGTTGTGCGCGGGCAGCAAATGCCAGTAATAGCTCTGCGGTTTCATTGACTGGCTCATCCCGCTTAGCCAGCAATAATGAGCGAATTTCTTCCGCCAAAGGCGTTCCGCCGGGCTCACGGGTGACAACCACCTCAATGCCTTTGGCTTGCAACCAATCCCGCACAAACGCCAAATTGGTGCTTTTTCCGACACCCTCTGTACCTTCAATAGTGAGAAATTTACCACGCTGCATTGATCTAACTCGCTTTTACCTATTTATGTCATTTGAATTCGTTATTTTAACGATCACTACAATTTAAAGAATAGAAGGTTTTAACGAATAGAAGGTTTCCCTAGCCTTCGTTGAGCGCGTATCATACCCGCTTTTTAGACTCACTGATTTTTTGCCATACCTTTTCTGTCACACCTTTATATCTGTCATATAGGCTTTAGGAGCTACACATGATCACTTTACATACCAATTACGGCGACATAGTTATCGAACTGGATTTCGACAAAGCGCCCAACACTGCCGCCAACTTTAAAAAATACGCTGAAGAAGGTTTTTACAACGGTACTATTTTTCACCGCGTAATTGATGGCTTTATGGTTCAGGGCGGCGGTATGACTGAAGATATGAGCGAGAAAAAAGAAAAATACGCGCCTATTCAAAACGAAGCAGACAACGGTTTGAAAAATCTGGTTGGCACTTTGGCGATGGCTCGCACTGGCGACCCGCACAGCGCAACTGCACAGTTTTTTATTAACGTAAAAGACAACAGCTTTTTAAATCACAGCGCTAAAAACAATCAAGGCTGGGGCTATGCCGTATTCGGTAAAGTCACTGCTGGTATGGATGTTGTAAACAAAATTAAAGGTGTAAAAACCGGCAGCAAAGGCCATCACCAAGATGTTCCGGTTGAAGCTGTAATTATTCAAAATGTAAGCGTTCAAAGCGATGCTGCTGCCGAATAATTATGTTCACACTGTTTATTTCAGATTTACATCTTCATGAAACACGCCCGCAAATTACGCGGGCGTTTTTTCATTTTCTGCACACTCAAGCAAAAGGCGCAGAACAGCTTTATATTCTGGGCGATTTTTTTGATGCTTGGATTGGCGATGATGATGACAATGCGTTAAATGCCGACGTCGCCGCCGAATTGAAAAAACTGAGCAGCTCAGGCACGCAGATTTTTTTAATGCACGGTAATCGAGATTTTTTACTCGGTGAAAAATTTGCTGCTCAAGCGGGGGCACAATTAATCGCTGAAGGTACTGTTGTTGATTTGTACGGTTGCCCTACTCTCCTTTTGCACGGCGATGATCTTTGCATAGACGACAAAGACTATATTGCCTTTCGCCAACAGGTACGTTCACCCAAATGGCAAGAACAAATTCTTGCGCAACCGCTGGCTGCCCGCCGCACCCTGGCAGCACAGCTACGTGAAAAAAGCCAAGCAATGAATAGTTTAAAAGCTGAAGATATTATGGATGTATCCCAAGCTGAAGTAATACGCGTTATGGAAAACGCTGGCGTGACACGTTTAATTCACGGCCATACTCACCGCCCCGCGCGACATGCCCTAGAAGTTAACAAGAAATCTGCTGAGCGCATTGTGTTAGGCGACTGGCACGATCAAGGCTGGGCAATTGTTGCCGATAAAGATAGAACTGAATTAATCAGCTGGACGCTTTAAAAGCGCACCATGAATAGTAAGTCATAAACACCTGCCAGATTAAAAAGCTTGGCTATACTCAAGGCATCTTTAGACTCAGGTTAGCTAGCCTAGATTGATGTTGCCTCCCGCCCTTCACTTTCGCCCAGACCAGCTCCGGCTTTTCTGGGCAAAACCATTCTGGATACGCCATTTGCGCGGGTGTTTGTTCATCTGCATTTTACTTTCTGGGTTACTCTGCTCTGCCGATCTCAACCCTAATAAACTTGAAAACACCATGCAGACTCGCTTTGGTGTTAATGGGGTGAACAAACTGCAACAATGGCAGCTGTTATTGGAAAAACAGCAAGCAGCTTCAGCGCTTGAAAAAATCAAAGCGGTAAATGATTTCTTTAATAAAAATACACGCTTTGCAGACGATATTATCCACTGGAAACAAAGCGACTTTTGGGCAACGCCGATTGAAACGCTGGGCAGTGGCGCGGGCGACTGCGAGGACTACACCATCGCCAAGTATTTCACGCTTATCCGCTTGGGCGTACCTATAGAACAATTGCGGCTGATTTATGTAAAAGCGCAAATTGGCGGCAGTGGCAGTAAAATATTTCAGGCCCATATGGTGCTTGGTTATTATGCCGAACCTAATTCAATACCGATGATTTTAGACAGTTTGGTATCCGAACTTGAAACCGCTGATAAACGCAATGATTTACAGCCCGTATTTAGTTTTAACAGTGCCGGCTTATGGGTTGGCAACCAAGCACAACCCCAAATTGATCCAACTGCACGGCTATCGCGCTGGCGCGACGTGCTTGAACGTATGAAACTAGAAGGTTTTTATTAAAAGAAGGCTTCTATTAAATGAAGGTTTCCATTAAAAGAAAGCTTCTATTAAAAGCAGGCTTTTATTAAGCCATTGAGAGAGACGCGACCATGTCATTAATAAAACAATTGTGGATTGGCATTATTGTTCTACTGCTGCTCGCATTAGGTGGCAGCTTTGCGATTAGCATCACCTCAGCCAAGAATTATCTTGAAGAGCAATTGCGCGTAAAAAATATGGATAACGCAACCTCGCTCGCACTGTCCATATCGCAAATGGAAAAAGACCCAGTGACCCTGGAATTATTGATCAGCGCGCAATTCGATACCGGGCATTATGAATTTATTACGCTAACTGACCCACAGGAAAAAATTCTAGTAGAACGCCGCTACGAGGAAAACCCACACAACACCAAATCTTTTAATGTTCCCGCTTGGTTTACAGGCCTGGTGAATTTTAGTGCGACCCCCGGAATTGCCCAAATTCAAGATGGCTGGCAGCAATATGGAACCCTTACGGTAAAAAGTCATTCGCGTTATGCATGGCAAGCACTCTGGAACAGTACCTTACAACTGCTGATGTGGTTTGTGATTGCCGCCATAATGAGTGGGCTAATTGGCACCTTTATTTTGAAATTTATTTCCAGCCCATTGAACATTGTCATAAAACAAGCTGAAGCTATAGGCCAACGCCGATTTGTCACCTCAGACGAACCTAAAACCACTGAGTTTCAACGCTTGGTTCGCGCTATGAATACCTTGTCGCAAAGCGTGAAAACCATGCTTGAAAAAGAAACCAAACAATTGGAAAAATTGCGTCGCGAATCGCAACTGGATGCATTAACTGAATTACCCAATCGCAATCACTTTTTGAATTTATTAGAAAGTAAACTCAACCGCGATGACAGCGATAGCGCAGGTGTTATTGCGATTGTGCGATTTTTAAATCTTGCCGACATCAATAATCATCTTGGCCGCGCAGCAGCAGATCATGCCTTGCTACAAATTGCGGGAGTATTACATCAATTTATTGGCCGCTACCCAGGCAGCCATGCCGGCCGCTTAAACGGCAGCGATTTTATTCTCGTCATCTCAAGCAACCCCTCCGCAGAAACAATAGGCTCTGAGCTTTCTGAACAACTCAGCGCGCAACTTAACACCGATGAGTTGCGTACCATTCAATTACCGATTGCCGTATGCACGTACAACCGCGGCGAAAAACGTAATGAACTCCTGCATAAGCTGGACGGTGCTTTGGCGCAGGCTGAGCTAAAAGGTAATCGTGCAATAATTACCCTGAACAACAGTCACCAACCTTTAGCGCACCGCAATCTCAGCGATTGGCGCGAAGCTATCACCCAAGCACTTGAACACAAAAAAATCCAGCTGGCACAATTTCCCGTTTCATCACCAGATGGTGAATTAATACATTTTGAATCTCCGGTGCGTTTGCTGTTGGATGATGACTGGCAACCCGCTGGTTACTTTATGCCGTGGGCTGCTCGGCTTGGCATAATGCCTTTCATCGATTTAGAGGTGATTAAAGCGGCATTAACTAACTCAAATAAAGCCTCTGCGATTGCAATTAATATTTCAGCAGATTCTTTATGCAGCGCCACTTTTCGCGAACAAGCAATTTCGCTGCTAAATCACTCCTTGGACAAAGCTAAGCATTTGTGGCTGGAATT
>DAOORH010000276.1:0-4982 GCA_035389145.1 Cellvibrio sp. | reverse complement strand
GGCGTAGAAATTATGGCGCCGCCCGGCATGGAAGACATGACCAATCAATTGCAAAGCATGTTTTCATCACTAGGCCGCGACAAAACCAAGAAAGCCAAACTCACCGTTAAAAAAGCTTTCAAGCAATTGCAAGATGAAGAGGCTGGCAAACTTGTAAGTGAAGAGGATATTAAAACTCAAGCTGTCGCCGCCGTTGAACAAAACGGTATTGTATTTATCGACGAAATTGACAAGGTTGCACGCCGCGGACAAACAAGTGGTGCCGATGTCTCACGCGAAGGTGTACAGCGCGATTTACTGCCGTTGATTGAAGGCTGCACGGTTTCTACCAAACACGGCATGATTAAAACCGATCATATTTTATTTATTACCTCAGGTGCATTTCACTTAAGTAAACCGTCGGATTTAATTCCCGAATTGCAAGGCCGTTTGCCAATTCGCGTTGAGCTGCAAGCTTTAACACCGGATGATTTTGAACGCATTCTCACCGAGCCAACCGCTTCGCTCACCGAGCAGCAGATTGCACTTTTGAATACTGAAGGCGTAAGCATTAGCTTCACCAAAGACGGAATCCGCCGTATTGCTGAAACAGCCTATGAAGTAAATGAGCGCACTGAAAATATAGGCGCGCGCCGTTTGCACACCATTCTGGAGCGCTTGCTAGAAGACGTTTCATTTGATGCTGGCACAGAAAAAACCGCTATCGAAATAGATGCTGCCTATGTAGAAGCACATTTAGGAGAGCTGGCGAAAAATGAAGACTTGAGTAGGTATATTCTCTAATGTAGGTTGGGCAGTCATGCCCAACATTTCTACAAGTGAAAACTCTTGCCACCAACATTAGGAATGTTGGGCATTGCTGCCCAACCTACAAATACAATGCAAAAAGCCCCCACAAAAATTCAGCTCCACAAGCAATCCCAACAATTGGAATTGCATTTTGGTGCGGAGGTATTCAGCTTAAGCGCAGAGTTTTTGCGGGTGCATTCACCCAGTGCAGAAGTTATGGGGCATGGCCCCAATCAAGCGGTATTGCAGTTTGGCAAAAAGGATGTTGGCATCAGCAAAATTGAACGCGCGGGCAATTACGCGCTTAAATTATTTTTTGACGATGGCCATGACTCAGGAATTTATACGTGGAGTTACTTGTACGAGCTGGGTACAACGCAAGAAAAACTCTGGCAAGAATACTTGGATGCATTAGCACATGCTGGAAAAACGCGCGAGAAAGACACCAGCATCGTAAAGTTTATTAACTAAATTTTTGCTCAGCGATAATTTGGCATTCCTTTTCCTTCGATTAATTGAGTTGATTTTTCATGTGTACGATTAGGCTGCGCTAATCGTACCCACGGATTAATCACCACTCTCCACGCTATTCTTCAATGACTCCAAGTCAGCACGCCCGTGTAAGCTGTAATCAAAATCACTAAACCAAACGCAATGCGATACCAGGCAAATACTTCGTAGGTATGATTCGCAACAAAGCGTACTAAGGTTCTCACCGCTAACCAAGCACTAAAAAATGCCGTAATAAAACCAGCCGCAAACATGGGGAAATCGCTTGCGTGCAATAAGTCGCGGTGCTTGTAAACATCATAAAAGGTAGCCGCAAACATAGTGGGTACAGCGAGGAAAAAAGAAAACTCCGCTGCAACTTTACGATCTAAACCAATAAATAACCCACCAATAATTGTTGCACCTGAACGCGATGTACCCGGCACCATAGATACCACCTGAAACAAACCTACCTTAAGCGCATCTTTCCATGTCATCTCATCCACATCAGTCACACGCACTTGATGTTTACGACGTTCCGCCCAAAGTATCACCAAGCCACCTAGAATCAACATAGTTGCCACGCTGATGGCATTGAACAAATAAGTTTTAATAATGGAGATAAACAACAGCCCCATAATTGCAGCCGGTAAAAAAGCGATAAACAAATTGAGAATAAAACGCTGCGATTTTTCATTATTAAACATACCGAGTGCCACATCGGTAAACTTGCGGCGATATTCAACTACTACCGCTAAAATCGCACCCAGCTGAATGGCAATTTCAAACACGCGGCCATCGTTATGAAAACCAATTAAATCGCCGACAACAATTAAATGCCCCGTGCTGGAAATAGGCAGAAATTCGGTGAGCCCTTCAACAATACCGAGCAAAATAGCTTGTAAAATAGTTTCCATAAACAATCCAAAAAAATATGAGGGCAGGCAAAAAATGCGCCCATACTAGCTGCGCCGCATCTAAACGGCAATTATTGTGCACTACTCTTTGTTACAAGCTCACGTAGATGTGCAAGCGGGACTAATAGGAATATGATTGCTGCACTCGGCAGCATGCTGGCTTTCTCTTATGGAGATTTACTATGTCTAGTTTTTTGACACGCATAATTCTTATGAGCATGACGCTCATATTGGCCCTTACGCTAAGCGGTTGCGCCACCACCAACAATGTAACGCAAGATTACAAACCCGATACCGATTTTCGCCCGTACAAAACCTTTAGCTGGCACAACTTTTCGTCGGATGTGGTAAGCGCTGATCAAGTGGCCATTCAACGCGCCGTTGAGCAACAATTAAAGCAGCAAGGGTTTGAACTCGTCTCAGGCGTATCAGATTTGGTGCTGGACTTAATGATTATTAAACAAGCGGCGGCACCAAGTTCTGCCGGTATTGGCCTCTCGATTGGCTTGCCGATTGGTCGCCACGGCGCCATAGGGCTGGGCACGAGCAAGCTTTTAGGCAATGATCCTAAAATGGACGCGCTCATTATTGTGGATATTACCGCGCAAGCGAGCCACCAAATTCTATGGCGAGGCACAGCAGAAAATATTCCTTTGAGCGATTTTATGTTGCAGAATCAGGTAAAACTTAATGCACGGCTACGCGATTTACTGCAGCAATTCCCGCCTAAATCAGCAAAGTAAGCCCCAAATGACACCAAACAAAAAGGCCTTGCGCTCAATTAGTCGCAAGGCCTTTTCTATTGAACACCGGAACAAAAATTATTGCTGTCGAATGCGATTCACTATGGATGTGGTTGAACAGTTTTCAAAGAATCGCAGCACTTTTACATTGCCTCCGTGATCTTTGACAATGGCGCCACCCACAATTTGATCCGCGCGATAATCACCGCCTTTAACCAGTACATCTGGCTTAACACGGCGTAATAAACGCTCTGGGGTATCGTCATCAAAACTCACCACCCAGTCCACAGACTCTAATCCCGCTAAAACCGCCATTCGTCTGTCTGCGGGGTTAATGGGGCGACCTTGGCCTTTAAGACGACGAACAGAGGCATCACTATTTAAGGCAACAATTAAGCGATCACCTTGCTTGCGCGCCTCGTTCAAGTAACCCACATGGCCTGCATGAATAATATCGAAGCAGCCATTGGTAAAGACTATACGTTCACCGTTAGCTCGCGCTCCCTCGATCGCAAGTAATAGCTGTTCTTCAGTGACTATGCCGCGCTCGGCACCACATTCAATATGAATAGCACGGCGCAACTCAGACCCACTCACAGTCGCCGCACCCAATTTGCCTACCACAATACCGGCTGCGAGGTTCGCCAAGGCGACAGCTTCTGGCAGCGATTGGCCTGCAGCTAAAACGGCAGCCAAAACAGCGATAACCGTATCGCCAGCGCCCGTAACGTCATAAACCTCACGAGCCCTCGCGGGTAAGTGAATAGCAGCTTGATGCGGGCGCAGGAGCGTCATCCCCATTTCACCACGAGTTACCAAGAGCGCATCTATGTTTAACTTTGAAATTAACTGTAGGCCCTTTTTAACAACATCCTGCTCGCTTTCGCAGCGGCCAACCACAGCTTCAAATTCGGCGATATTAGGTGTTAAGAGGCTCGCGCCTTGATAGCGCGCAAAGTCGCCACCCTTAGGATCAACTAATACCGGAATGCCCGCTGCCTTGGCGCGTTTAATGAGCGCTTGACAATCCTGCAAGGTGCCCTTGGCATAATCGGAAAGAACCAGAATATCGGAGTGAGGCAATACGGGAGTGATTTTACTATCAAAGCTGTCACTGTCCTCTACACCAAACACTTCTTCGAAATCCATTCGTAGGAGCTGCTGATGGCGGCTCATAACGCGTAACTTGGTTATAGTCGGCTTGGTTTCAGAGACTTGAAAATCGGCAAAAATACCCGCCGCTTCTAAGCGTTGTTTAAGCAATAAGGACGCAGCATCGTTGCCCACAACGCCTATTAAAGACACCCGCCCACCCAATGCAGAAATGTTGAGCGCCACGTTACCAGCACCCCCGGGGCGTTCTTCTTCTTGGGAGACGTTAACGATGGGGACAGGAGCTTCAGGCGAGACACGGTGACTGGACCCATGCCAATAGCGATCCAACATCACATCGCCAATGATGAGTACGTGAGACGAGTCGAACTGCGGCATGGTTAAACGCATAGTGATAAATTCCTATTAGTACCTAATTGGTAGAACCAATCTCATCATGAAATTGTGCAGCATGCAATTTAGCATAAGCGCCGTTATGCTCAAGTAAAAATTTGTGCGTACCCTGCTCGACTATTTTGCCATGATCCATAACCACAATACGATCTGCATGCTCTATGGTTGAGAGGCGGTGCGCAATAACAAAGGTAGTGCGCCCTTTCATGACTTGTTCCATAGCAGCTTGAATATAACGCTCTGACTCATTATCCAATGCCGAGGTCGCCTCATCCAAAATTAATATGGGCGCGTCCTTCAAAATTGCACGCGCAATGGCTAAACGCTGACGCTGCCCGCCCGATAAACGCGCACCACTCTCACCAATCTGTGTATCGAAGCCTTGTGGCAACTGCTCAATAAACTCTGTGGCATAGGCCAAGTCTGCAGCACGTTTGATATCTTCTTGTGTAACTTTGTGTGCGCGACCATAGGCGATATTATCGGCAACTGTACCTTCAAACAAAGTGACTTGTTGATTCACAAAAGCGATTTGCTC
>DAOORH010000275.1:0-5007 GCA_035389145.1 Cellvibrio sp. | reverse complement strand
CATTACTTCTTACAATCTCGCGCCTTAGCTGCGCAATATCATTGTAACGATTGTTAATTTGCGATGTGTTATTGCTGATTTGGCTGTGCATTGCATCTATGCGCCGCTGAATATTATAAAGATCTTGGCCATCGCGATAAGCACCCAAAAACTTCCCTTCTACCGCTGCAGGACAAATTCCATTGTAGGCTGCGCCGTTACGCCCTTCGCTGTAACCTTTTTCAGGCACACAATATAAACGTGCGCCCTTAGCGTGACCTTCACGATAATCTTTCATATCGGGCACGATGTTAATTCGCGCACAGGCTTTACCATGCTCAACCACGCGATCTAAGGCAAAACCTTGGGTAGCATCATCAACGCCTTTTAAATACCAATCCGCTTGCTTGCATTCATCTTTGCTCATAGTCGCGCAACTAGATATAAATAGTGAAAGCAATAACAGCACCACAATATTTATTTTCATTTTTTCAGCATTCCTAATAAAAACCATAAATACGAATAAAAAACGACTAGAGTAATACGTAAGCCAAAAGTCCAGCGGTAAATCTGTTGATAAATCACCACTTTCAATAGCGCGCGAATTGGTTACAATCGCGTTCTCATTTACATATTGCTCGAACCACAGGAATTATTGCCATGACACGCCGCTATTCAGACATGAACCAGCACGATGCACTTTATAAAATCGCCAGAGCTTATCCCGGCGGTATTGAAGCGCTTGCGCAAGCTATGAATATGTCGGCCAATGTGTTGCGCAATAAATTAGCACCGGGTATTGCATCGCATTATCCTTCATTTGAAGAAGTCTCATGCATTATCAGCTTATGCCAAGCCGCAGGTGTAAAAGATGCAACCTTGCCGCTTCACGCACTCTTGGCTCGTCACCGTATGGCCGCATTTTTGGTGCCTGAACCAACGCAAATCAGCAACGATGATTTATCGCAAACCGTGTGCAAAGTCATGAGCCAAATCGGCGACGTGGCTGAGGCCGTGTCTGAAGCGTTGGTGGATGGAGTCATTACCGAACTTGAAGCTGATTTAATTGAGCGAGAATTTCAAGGCGCACTGGCGGCATTGGGCGCATGGCGCGCGCGTATTCGATTGCATCACGACCAAGGTAAACACTAAGTCGCTGATTATTTTGTCGCACGCCTAATTGGCACCGAATGTTTAATTGCATCTTCCACAATTGCTGTTTCTGCCATGGGCAACAGCTGGTTAATCTGCTCCCACTCAGCGGCCGTTGGCACCTTGTAACCACGCGGCCTGCCCTGCTCTAAAAAATCCCACCCATAGCCCCAACGGTAAGGCGTAACTAAAAATGGGCCGCCACCTGTGCTGACAAAAAAATACATGTAACTGCCCATGGCCTTGCCGCCCACATCAGACACACAGGCCAAAAGGTCTTCATCGGCCTTGTTGCGCTCAAGATTAGTTCCACCAATCCAATAGGCTTTGTCATGAGCCACGCAGCAGTGCCGCCATAAATAGGGCTCATTCACAGTGCCATCAATCCACACCGAGCAACCATCGGTGGCAAAAGGTTTGAGTGTATTAACGTGTGTGGCTAACTGCGCGCTGGCATATTGTGCCGAAAGCGACAATACCGTCAGGCTGAGCCCAGCCAGTAAGCATGAAACTCGCATAAATTCATATCTCCCTTGCTTTTTGATTGGGTGTACCCTCGCAGCATTGTACAATAGCCACCAGATTTTTCAGGTGGCCTTTTTATTCAGAGCGAGAAAAAAGCATGAGCGAACAAAAAACGACACATTTCGGCTTTGAACAGGTAGCAGTTGAGAAAAAGGCAGAGCGCGTGGCCGGTGTATTTCACTCAGTGGCCGCAAAATACGATGTGATGAACGATTTAATGTCAGCCGGGATTCACCGCTTGTGGAAGCGCTTTACGATTGAAGCCTCAGGCGTGCGCGCTGGCCATAAAGTCTTGGATATTGCAGGCGGCACCGGCGACCTCAGCTACCAATTCGCCAAGCTTGTTGGCAAAGATGGGCAAGTGATTCTGGCCGACATAAACTCATCTATGCTGAATGTTGGGCGCGACCGTCTAATTGATCGCGGCGTTGCGGGCAATATTCAGTTCGCACAGACCGATGCGCAATATCTGCCCTTCCCTGATAACACGTTTGATTGCATCACCATCGCCTTTGGTTTGCGCAATGTGACCGATAAAGATTTAGCGCTGCGCTCCATGTTGCGCGTACTTAAACCGGGCGGTCGCTTATTGGTGTTGGAATTCTCCAAACCGCAACACACTGCGCTCGAAAAAGTCTACGACACCTATTCATTTAAATTGCTGCCGCTGATTGGCAAAATCGTCACTAACGATGCCGATAGCTATCGCTATTTAGCCGAATCAATTCGCATGCACCCCGATCAAGAAACCTTAAAAGAGATGATGAAGAACGCGGGTTTTGTAAACACCGAGTTCACCAATATGACCGGCGGCATTGTGGCGCTGCATAAAGGTTTTAAGTCTTAGATAAAGAGATGCCTTAAATAAAAGCAGCTTTACAATTTACATCATGAGAATTGCGCCATGGATCCTATGCTTAGCACTGCCGCGCTCGCTAGCGCAGAGAAAGTTGTTAATACCGCGCTGGCTTATGATCCGGCTTCGAGTATCGCCTTGGCAGAGCTTAGCCCGCAAGTATTAGCCGTACACATTAGCGCGCCGGATTTCAAAATTTTTGTTGTGCCCTGCGTGGATGGCATTGAGTTGCACGGCCACTATGAAGGAGAGATCACCACGCAATTAGAAGGCACTCTGCCCGCGCTCTTAAGCTTAATGAAAAGTGACCGTTTAAATTTAAAGGATAGCGGCGTGCAATTATTTGGCAGCACCAGCTTTTTAGCTGAACTGCAAAAGATTTTAAAAAATCTGGATATCGACTGGGAAGAAATGCTCAGTCAAGTCTTTGGCGATATTATTGGTCACCAAGGTGCCGAGCATATTCGCAGCAAAATGTCGTGGACTAAAGATCGCGTCAGTAATATTCAACGCCTCACCAGCGAATTCCTTACTGAAGAATTACGCGTATTACCCAGCAAACCTGAACTCGCTTTTTTTAATGCGCAGGTGGATGAATTGAAGCTGGGCGCAGATCGCGTAACCGCGCGCATAGAACAGGTTCTCGCCCGTATAGAGCACCAAAGTACACAGCCACAGGCTGCACAACAGGAATAATACTCGTGACTGTTTTTTTCCGTTTTATCACTATCCTTCGCGTTTTTTTGCGTTACCGATTAGATGAACTTATTCCCCATGAGCATTTGCCGTTACGTGCGAAACTCTTGTTATCGCCGTGTAGATTATTTGGCTCATCTAAACTCAACCGTGGTGAACGCTTGCGCCGCGCATGCGAAGAACTGGGGCCAATCTTTGTAAAGTTCGGCCAACTGCTTTCCACCCGCCCAGATCTAGTGCCAGACGATATAGTCGCCGAATTAAATTATCTACAAGACCGTGTTGCGCCTTTCCCTAACGATGAATTCCGCCGCATTGTAGAAAGCTCTTTAGGCGCATCGGTAGACACCATTTTTAGCGATTACGATCACGAGCCTCTGGCATCAGCATCCGTTGCGCAAGTACACGCCGCTACTTTAAAAAATGGCAAGGCCGTGGTGATTAAAGCGGTTCGCCCAAATATTGAAAACATTATCGCGCAAGATGTCGCCCTGCTCTTAAAGCTCGCGCACCTGCTAGAAAAATACAGTGAAGATGGCCGCCGCTTACGCCCTGTGGAAATTGTAGAAGATTATCGCAACACCATTTTTGATGAACTTAATTTACAGAAAGAAGCTGCCAATGCATCACAATTGCGCCGCAACTTTGCCAATTCAAATTTGCTCTATGTGCCAGAAATTTATTGGGACTACACGCGCAACAATGTAATGGTCATGGAGCGCATTTACGGTATTCCGGTTACCAATATCGATGAACTTAAAGCGCAAAATACTGACATGAAAAAACTGGCGGAACGCGGTGTGGAGATTTTTTTCACCCAGGTGTTTGATCACAACTTTTTCCATGCAGATATGCACCCCGGCAATATTTTTGTTTCACGAGAAGCCCCCTCCCTGCCACAGTACATTGCCGTAGATATGGCCATCGTTGGCTCACTTACGCGCGAAGATCAATATTATCTAGCGCGCAATTTGCTCGCCATGTTTCGCCGCGATTATCGCCAAGTGGCAGAATTACACGTACAAAGCGGCTGGGTTCCCACCAGCGTGCGCGTAGATGAATTAGAAGCAGCAATTCGTACCGTGTGCGAACCCATTTTTGAAAAGCCCTTGAAAGATATTTCTTTTGGTCATGTGTTGCTTAGCCTGTTCCGCACTGCGCGCCGCTTTAATATGGAAGTGCAACCGCAACTGGTACTTTTGCAGAAAACGCTGCTCAATATTGAAGGCTTGGGGCGTCAGCTCTACCCCGATTTAGATTTATGGACAACGGCACATCCGTTTTTAGAGCGCTGGCTGAAAAAACGTTTTCACCCCAAAAGCTTATGGGGCGAACTCAAGCGGTATGGGCCCGAGTGGATGGAGAAATTCCCGCAAATCCCCCAGCTTATTTTTAACGGCTTGCAGCAATTACAAAACATTGGTGATCTCGCCCCAGAAGTACACAAAACCGCACAGCAATTGCAGGCGCGCAGTTCGCAGGCTTCAAGGCGCTATTGGTTGGCGGGTGGCTTATTCATTGGCGCTATTGCGCTGGCGCACCCCAGCATTTATGAAGCCGTTAGCGCGCAAATACGCGGGCTTCACTTTTCTACCGCTAGCTTTGTCATCGCGGGTTTAGGTTTGGTCGTGTTAGTGATTAAAAAGTCATAGCGCTAACGCTCATTGCACTTGCTCCTCCACAAAACTCCCACGGCGAAACACGGCCTGAGCGATGGGCATGACCACATCAATATTGCGTTCTGCGCGTAAGAGAAAATAAGTTTGTATATGTTTTGGGTCTGTTGATACGTACTCGTA
>DAOORH010000274.1:1543-5018 GCA_035389145.1 Cellvibrio sp. | reverse complement strand
TTAAGCTTATCCAGTGTTATCAGCCTCGCACGCGGCTTTATTAAAGAAGCCTTATCGCTTGTCATCTGGATTGTCGCCTTGGTTGTCGCCAATGTGTTTAGCAGTCGCCTTGACGTTTTCCTAACAGACCTAATTGCTACCCCCTCACTGCGTTCCATAGCTGCCTTTGCGCTGGTTTTTATCGGTGTTTTACTGATCGGCGCTTTACTCAATTTTTTAATCGGTTTAATCGTAAAAGCCACTGGTTTATCGGGTACAGATCGTTTGTTCGGTATGTTATTTGGCTTTGCGCGTGGCGTGTTGATTGTGCTGTTGTTTTTGATTTATGTGCCGAGTTACGTGCCCATCAAAAATGACCCTTGGTTTGAGCAGTCCAGCCTAATTCCTTATTTTTCGCCCTATCAATCTGCAGTGCAAAATGGTTTGAGTAGCCTCACGCAATGGATATTGGGTTTGTTAAGTCAGCCGGAAAAAATGGCGGTTTAAGATATTGCTTTTAAATGTGTTCGCGATTTATTTTTTAACGAACTTAGAATTATTTCATTACAGCTTTTTACAGCTTTTAAAATAGGTGAGCAAGTATGTGCGGCATTGTAGGTATTGTCGGTAAGCGCGATGTCAACGTTCAGTTGTATGATGCACTAACCATACTCCAACACCGCGGTCAGGATGCTGCCGGTATAGTCACATGTCAGGATGGCCGTATGGCGCAACAAAAGGCCAATGGTCTTGTGCAAGATGTTTTTAGAACCCGCCATATGCAACGCTTGTTAGGCAACATGGGTATTGGCCATGTGCGTTACCCAACTGCAGGCAGTTCTGGCCCAGCTATGGCGCAGCCGTTTTATGTGAACTCGCCTTACGGTATCGCCTTGGCGCACAACGGCAATCTCACTAACACTGAAAAACTCAGTGAAGATTTATTTAAAACCGATTTGCGCCACGTAAACACCGATTCAGATTCAGAAGTGTTGCTCAACGTGTTTGCACACGAACTGCAATTGCAGGGCAAATTAAAGCCAACACCAGATGATATTTTTAAAGCAATTTCTGGTGTACATAATCGCATTAGCGGCGGCTACGCCGTGGTCAGTTTGATTGCGGGTTACGGCTTGATTGCATTTCGCGATCCCAACGGCATTCGCCCATTGGTGTACGGCACGCGTGAAACGGAAGATGGCACCGAGTATATGGTTGCCTCCGAAAGTGTTGCGCTGGATGTACTAGGCTTTCATTTAATTGATGACGTAGAGCCAGGTGAAGCAATTTTTGTGACCGAAGAAGGTCAATTGCATCGCCGCCAATGCGCAAAACATTCGCGCTTGGCGCCGTGTATTTTTGAGCACGTTTATTTTGCGCGCCCAGATTCTATTATGGATGGCATTTCGGTTTACAAAGCGCGTTTGCGTCAAGGCGAAAAATTAGCCGATAAAATTTTGCGCGAAAGACCAGAGCACGATATTGATGTAGTGATTCCAATTCCAGATTCAAGCCGTGTAGCAGGGCAGGCGCTTGCGCAGCGCCTCGGCGTAAAATTCCGCGAAGGTTTGGTAAAAAATCGTTACATCGGCCGTACTTTTATTATGCCCGGTCAGCAGCAGCGCAAAAAATCGGTGCGCCAAAAATTGAATCCCATTGAGTTGGAATTTAAAGGCAAAAATGTGTTGTTGGTAGATGACTCAATTGTGCGCGGTACTACCTGTCAACAAATTATTCAAATGGCGCGCGATGCGGGTGCTCGCAAAGTGTATTTCGCATCAGCTGCACCAGCAGTGAAATACCCGAATGTGTACGGCATAGATATGCCCACGACAACAGAATTAATTGCACACGGCCGTACCGACGAAGAAGTTTGTAAAGAAATCGGCGCTGACTGGTTAATCTACCAAGATCTCGCTGATTTAATTGCTGCGTCTACTGAAGGTAATCACAAAGTTACTGAGTTTGATTGCGCGGTATTTACGGGCGAATATATTGGCGGCGATGTCACTAAAGAATATTTAGAGAAATTAGCGGCTGCGCGGAACGACTCTGCAAAAGCAGGTAAAAAATCCGGCAAAGCAAGCGAAGCGCCGATGGGATTGCACAACGGCGCTATGGGTTGATTTAAAACTCTGTAAGTGTTCTTAGATACCTTTCACGAAAGATAATTTTTCCAAGCAAGTATCGATTTATGATCCGAAACCCTAGAGGCATGGATGCCGACGGGGAGCTACAAGGATGTATTTATGCGTTTTCGAATCATAAAGCGGTGCTTGCAATGCGGTAAGCAATTCGTGCAAAGGTTTCTCTCGCAAATAAAGGTTAAGTAAATGGAAAGTTTTGATCAAGAATTGTGGGAATTAGAAACCCTTGCTGTACGCGCCGGCCAAGTGCGCACTCACGAAGGTGAGCACAGCGAGGCTTTATTCTTAACATCCAGCTATGTATTCGGCAGTGCGCAAGAAGCGGCAGATCGTTTTTCTGGCGCGCAAGCGGGTAATGTTTATTCTCGCTACACCAATCCCACCGTGCGCGCATTTGAAGAGCGTATTGCTGCGCTTGAAGGTGCAGAGTCTGCGGTGGGTACTTCATCTGGCATGGCTGCCATTCTCAGTACCTGCATCGCTTTGTTAAAAACGGGCGATCATATTGTTTGCTCGCGCAGTGTGTTTGGCACTACTACCGTTTTGTTCACCAAATTTATGCAAAAGTTTGGTGTAACAACAACTTTTGTTGCGCCAACTGATTATGCAGCTTGGGAGGCGGCATTTACGCCTGCGACTAAAATTGTTTTTGTTGAGACACCATCCAATCCCCTGTGCGATGTAATTGATATTCAGCGTCTTGCGGATATCACTCATGCGCACAGCGCTTTATTGGTCGTTGATAACTGTTTTTGTACGCCAGCATTGCAGCGCCCATTGCAATTAGGCGCAGATTTAATTGTGCACTCAGCAACGAAATATATTGATGGTCAAGGTCGTTGTCTTGGCGGTGTGGTTGCTGGGCCGAAAACCCTAGTTGATGAAGTGCTTGGTTTTATTCGCAGTGCCGGCCCAAGTTTGAGCCCGTTTAATGCGTGGATATTTTTAAAAGGTTTAGAGACTTTAAGTTTGCGTATGGAGGCTCACTCGCGCAATGCGCTTGAACTCGCGCAGTGGTTGCATGCGCATCCTAAAGTTGAAAAGGTTTTTTATGCGGGCTTGCCATCACACTTTGGCCACGAGCTTGCTGCGAAACAACAATCAGCATTCGGTGGTGTTTTGTCTTTCCGTGTAAAAGGCGAGCGCGAAGCCGCTTGGAAAGTAATTGATGCCACTAAAATTATGTCTTTGACGGCGAACCTTGGTGATACCAAAACCACTATTGTTCACCCAGCTACTACAACTCATGGCCGTTTATCGCCAGAGCAAAAAGCCGAAGCGGGTATTACTGAAAATTTGGTGCGTGTTTCTGTTGGGCTTGAGTCGGTAAAGGATTTGATTGCGGATTT
>DAOORH010000274.1:0-1443 GCA_035389145.1 Cellvibrio sp. | reverse complement strand
TTTCATAAGGGCGCAATTTTCACGCAAGTATTATTGGCCGACGAGATCAATCGCACTACGCCTAAAACTCAAAGTGCATTGCTGGAGGCCATGGAAGAGCGTCAAGTTACCAATGAAGGGACGACCTACGAATTACCGCAACCTTTCTTTGTTATCGCCACGCAAAATCCTATGTCGCAGATGGGAACCTACCCGCTGCCAGAATCGCAATTAGATCGCTTTTTAATGCGCATCAGTTTGGGCTACCCCGATGCAGACACTGAAAAATTATTATTCAAAGGTGGCGACCCGCGCGATCAACTTGCGCAACTGCGTGTATGTTTAACGCCTGATAAAATCCCTGAAATAAAACGCGCGATTAATGCGGTAAAAGTGTCCGATAGCTTGGTGGATTACGTGCAACGCTTGGTGCATTTTACCCGCACTTCAGATGATATTTTGGTGGGGCTTTCACCGCGCGGTGCTATGGCGCTTATAAAAGCAACCAAGACTTGGGCGTTTATGCATGAGCGCGCTTATGTGGTGCCGGAGGATGTGCAATATTTACTTGCCTCTGTAGTGGCGCATCGCATTATTGTGAAAGGTGCCGCGCAGCAGCTAGCACAAGAAGCTTTAGTGAAGAAAATTTTAGCGGCCGTGCCGGTAGTCGCTAGCTAAATTTTTGGCTGTTCTCTCACAGAGGATCTACCTCTTGTCCCAACTACAATCACGACAACAACGACAAAATTATTTTCATCGCTGGGCTGCCAAGCGATCACCGCGAGCGGATCAGGTGGTTTTGCAGCATCGCACCATTTATGTATTTCCCAGTAAGCAGGGTTTGGCTTTTTTATTCACTGTATTATTAATTTGGACTTTAGGCACCAACTACCAAAACAATTTAATTCTTGGTCTTTCATTTTTTTTAACCAGCGTCATGTTGGTTTCTGTTATCCACGCTTTTAAAAATATTCTCGGTTTAACCTTTACGCCTGAAGCTAGGCAACAGGCTGCAGTCGGTGAGCTCGCTCCGTTTGATATACAAATCAGTTCCGCCTTTGGATCTGCTCATCATGCCTTGTTGCTAAGCCTTGATGATGAAGACCCCGTTCGTGCCGATCTTATTGCCAATAAACCCACTCAGGTTCGTCTTCATGCCAGTGCGCGTCATCGCGGTTGGTTAAAGTTGCCGCGCATAGTATTAAAAAGTTATTTCCCATTTGGGTTAATTCGCGCTTGGGCGTATATAGAGTTAAATCATCGCGCGTTAATTTTCCCTAGACCTATTGCTTGCGATCAACCGCCTTTGGGTGCGGGGCAGGGTGAAGAGGGGATTTACGTATCTGCTCAGCGTGGCGATGAGTTTCAGGGCTTTCAAACCTATCAACCTGGGTCGCCTTTATCGCAAATTGCGTGGAAGCAATATGCGCGTGGTGCTGGTATGCATTTAAAAGATTATCGCGC
>DAOORH010000273.1:1343-5022 GCA_035389145.1 Cellvibrio sp. | reverse complement strand
GAATTATTAATAGATCTCTTACCTGATTTAAGTCATGAAAAAATTCTCGCTTTGCTAAATAAGCCACGCGGCAAAAACTCTGTAAGTAATTTCTTGCGCAAACAATTGCATCTACCTCCCGTAAAGCTTGCGTTGCTGCGCGAATTAACGCCGGCATCTATTTGGCAAGATAATCAACAGCTCGCGCAGGCACTCAAAAAATTAGTGGTTCCCTTAACGGGCTTTCGCCCTATTGATGAAGCTATAAGCTCTGCCGGTGGCGTTGAGTTTTCTGCATTAAATCCATCACTTATGCTACAGAAATTGCCAGGTGTGTTTTGCGCCGGAGAGATGTTGAATTGGGAGGCGCCTACGGGTGGCTATCTGTTAACCGCGTGTTTCGCCACGGGCCGCGCTGCTGGTCTGGGTGTAGTGGAATATTTGCAGATGCGGCAGGCATAAGTGGTATGAAGAGATTATTGATTATTGGTTATGTTTGGCCAGAGCCAAAATCGTCTGCAGCGGGCGGCCGCATGCTGGAACTTATTGAATTATTTTTATCGCAAAATTGGCAAGTTGTATTTGCGTCAGCGGCCGCGCTTTCAGAGCATAGAGCAGATTTGCCGAGCCTTGGAGTACAAGAAAAATCCATTGAACTCAATAACGCCAGTTTTAATGAATTTATTGCCGAACTAAAACCCGATGCGGTTCTATTTGATCGTTTCTTTACCGAAGAGCAATTTGGTTGGCGAGTAGAGCAGGTATGTCCCAATGCCTTGCGATTATTGGATACCGAAGATTTACACAGCTTGCGTCATGCGCGCCATCAATTGTTAAAACAATCGCAAAAGTCCGCAGAAAATGAAACAGCTCGTCAAAGTGTTGATCCTGTATTGGCAGGCGCTGCCGAACTTTATGACCGAATGGCCAATGACGATATGGCGCAACGCGAAATCGCCGCTATCTTCCGCTGCGATTTAAGTTTAATGATTTCGAAGTTTGAAATTGATTTGCTAACTGATTATTTTTCAGTCCCCAAACAGTTGTTACATTACAGTCCATTTCTGAAAGTGAAAATCGCTGAGGATAATCTGCTCCCAAGTTTTAGCGAACGGCAGCATTTTATTTCCATCGGTAATTTTCGCCACGAACCCAATTGGGATGCAGTACTTTATTTAAAGCACGCCGTCTGGCCTTTAATTCGCGCGCAATTCCCGCAAGCTGAATTGCATATTTACGGTTCCTATCCTCCGCCTAAAGCAACACAGTTGCATAATCCCAAGCAGGGTTTCAGCGTAAAAGGCTGGGCAGTGGATGCACAAATTGTTATGCAGCAAGCACGTGTCTGCTTAGCGCCTATACGCTTTGGCGCAGGTATTAAAGGTAAGCTTATGGATGCTATGCGTTGCGGTACGCCCAGTGTTACCACGAATATTGGTGCGGAATCTATGCGCGGCGATTTGGCTTGGGGTGGTCTAATTGAAAATAATGCCCAAGCTATTGCAGATGCTGCCGTGAAACTTTACAGCGATGAGACGCAATGGAAAAAGAGCCAACAATACGGGTTTGATATTTTGCAGGGATATTTTAGCGCTTGCGATCATTCACGACGGTTGATTGAGAGAATTAACTCATTGCAAATAAATGTTAAATCGGAACGACAACAGAATTTTATGGGCACAATGCTGCGGCATCACTCCCTGAAAAGTACGCAATATATGTCGCAGTGGATTGAAGCGAAGAATAGATAAGGTTGGAAGTATCACGATAACTTAGGCTCGGTGGAATTGTCGCCAGCAAGGGTGTGTTTCTGAGTCGCATGAGCTTTAGTGATCGGGGTATCTTTAATGAGTCATGGAAATCAAAAAAATTCATTGCAGGGGAAAAATTATATATGAGTATTCTTTGGTTGATGCTGTTACTTCTATTTTCTTCTGTAAACGTGATCTTTGTTGTTGTCATGAAGCTTATAATGAAGTGTGAATTAAAGAACACTCATAGAGATACTTGTTACGGGATATTTTGCTTGCAGCTTGGTGTTATCACCTTTTATTTGATGTGTTTTGAGTGGAGCTTTTTGTTTACGGTTGGTTGTATTGTGCTCATGTGGGTAGGTTTTTTCTGTTTTAAAGGAAGGGTAAAAGGAGAGTAAAGATAATATCGAAGTTAACAATTGAATAATTAATTTTGAAAACAACGAGGTATCTATGTATAAAAAATATGTATTACTGTTGGTAGTCTTACTGGGGATTAGTCTATCTGTTTCAGCTGAGCCTGAGGTCAGGAAGTTTGTGTTAAATAGTACACAGATTGTGCCCATTCAATCAAAGATTACTGGCAGAGATCATGAGTTAGTGGTGGTTTTTCCCTCCAGTTATTATTCAAACCCCGATAAAAAATACCCAGTACTTTACTTTTTAGATGCCTATTGGGATGCACCACTGCTGGTATCCACCTATGGCAATTTAGTGTATGACAATGTGGTGCCCGAATTTATTATGGTGGGTTTGTCTTATCCATCAACGGCCAGTTACGACAAGGAAAGACGCATTGACTACACCTTTGCTGCAGTGGATACGCTATCCGGCAAGAGCGGTTTGTTTTTAGATTTTATTAAAAAAGAAGCTGCGCCATTAATTGAAACAAAATTTCGCGGTGAAAAAACAGATCGTGTGATCGCAGGTAATTCTTTAGGTGGTTTATTCGCCATTACTGCAGCTTACCAAGCGCCAGATTTTTTTACGGGTTATATTGCCTTAAGTCCAGCCGTTAGCTGGGCTGAAAATGCGATTTTTAAATTGGACCAGGATTATGCAAAAAGTCACAAGGCACTTAACGGCCGCATGTTTGTATCTTATGGCTCAACGGAGTACCACACCTTTCGCGATCCTATTATTCAATTTCAAAAGCAGCTTGCCGGTCGCAAGTACCAAGGTTTGGAGTTGTTAAATTATTCGATGGATGGGCTTGATCATACCGGTGTAAAAGGTGATGGCTATGTTCGTGGTTTAATGTGGGTATGGAAAACCAAAAAGCCCGCAGGTCCGAGTGGTTTGGAGCGTGCTATTACGGGGGCGAAATAATTCGTTGGCGTTACAAAGACCCGCACGAATGACCCGCAAGTTTTTTTTGCGGGTCACTGAGTCCATTCTGCACCTCAATCATTTAAGCCACTTCTATTTGCGAAAACGCCCTTGGCAGTAATTGCGCTTGCAGGTCTTGAATAACAAACTGGTGCATGGTTTTAATCACTTTCTCAATAAAGATAGAAGAAATTGTTTGTGGGAAAATTCTATTTTCATAGTAAGTCACCATGCTAATCATAGAATTCCCGCCATCAACGGCATTCACTTCAATGTATCCGCCCAATAATTTAATAGTGTTTTGATAGCGAATACTTTGCTCGATGATTTCAAACTCTATACGGTTTTCATTCACAATGTTGGTAATACGTTTGGTGAGGTAACCACCATCACTGTATCTACAGCGGCAAGTGTCGCCCACGTTGCTGTAGTGACCTTCCACTTGTTGTGGGGTTGGTAAGCTGAACTTCAGTAACCAGCTAGGTTGTTTCTTTACATGTTCGTAAAATCCTACTTTTTCCCATACATCTGCTTGTTGTGCATGAATTTGCATATGGGTAACAGCGCTGCGAATTGATGGGTTGTTCATAATGAATCCTCGTTATTGATGGGTTAGG
>DAOORH010000273.1:0-1243 GCA_035389145.1 Cellvibrio sp. | reverse complement strand
ACAGTTAGTTGGGCAAGAGCTCGCGCGCACTAAAAAGCGCGATGCAACCGATGATGTGTACATTCACATGCTTAAAACGTTTACTCAGCTCGGTATAGAGTTGGCTGGCTGAATCTTTATTGCCGTTGATGACTTTCAAGTAGTGCAGCAAGGCGTAAACAAAGCGACTAAGCCGTGTTTTGTGAATTCCTTGGTTTAGAATCGTGTAGCCAAACACATGGCTTGTTGGCGACATAAGCGACTGGATCGCATCAAACACAGTGCCTTTTTCTGCAAAGTCACCGGGGATGCAATGGAGTATTCCGCCGAGGGCGATAGATTCGAATTTCTCACCTTCGAAAGCTATTGGCTCCAGCGCATTGCATTGAAAGGTTTCAGGTTGAAACCGAACCAAGCGGTTTGCGGTGTAAGAGAGGCAGTTGGGTTGCAAATCGAATAATCCGATTCGCACCGCTCCCGGGCTGTAGGCGCATTGATCTAAAAAGTATCCGGTACCCACCCCAATATCCGCATGGTTGCTAGACATGTGCTTTGTGTACAAATCAAAAAAATGGCGTGGACCGCATCGCCATACAAGGGGCGCTAAAACGCGGTAGATAAGAAGGTCGTAACAAGCGAGTAAACAGCGGCTATAAATTCTGGCGCCGTCGTAAGTGGTTCGCGTATTTTTCATGGCTTCCTCGTTTTATGTATCTGGCGACTCGCCTCGCAGGTGGGCTGAATCGCTAACTGAGGTCAGATTAACCCTCGCCAAGGGTGTGTACTTCCAGCTTGATAAAACTTGAATAGAAAATTATTTTTGGTTTAAAAATCATAGAGTTAAATATCTCCAGAATTATCATTCTGGAGATATGGATGGTTTTTAGAGGAGGGAAGAGCTGAGCAGAGCTTATTTTGAAAGGGATTTACGATAAGCGCCCGGTGACATACCGGTGATTTCTTTAAAGGCGGCATAAAAATTAGATTGAGTGCTGAAGCCAACTTCAAGGCTTATCGACAAGACGGATGAATCTGGCTCATTGGCAAGAATCGCCTTGGCGGCTTCAACGCGTCGTTCGCGAATAAAGCGCGAAAAGTTCACCCCGTATTCGCGGTTTACAAGTTCCGACAGCTGGTGCGCGCTTAACCCCATGGCTTCTGCTGTCATGCCCAAGGTCAGCTTTTCGTTTTGATAGAGTTTGGCTTGGCTCATGAGTTGATCAAGCTTGGTGGTGCAGGCGGTAATGTCGGTGTCCTTCAAGGT
>DAOORH010000272.1:0-5023 GCA_035389145.1 Cellvibrio sp. | reverse complement strand
ATAGCACTTACCTAAATTTGGTAAACGAATGGGTTCTCAAACCATTAAACATATCGGCAATAATGACTATGCCGGCAACCACTTTAGACAACCAACCCTTGGGATATTTAGGGCAAAAAAATCATCTGACGCGGGTAGATCCTCACGACGAAAATTTACTACTTTTGGATGACATTATTTCCCCTGCAGGCAGTCTGTGCATGACGGCTCAAGATTACGGGAAATATTTGCAATGGCATTTACTCGCGTTGAGCGGAGCCAATACACCGCTTCCCTTTAGTTACTTGGAAAAACTACGCGTACTTAACAACAACGAATACGCTTTAGGTTGGGTATTAATAAAAAATAGCCAAAATAATAACGCGATTTTAATTCACGATGGTGAGACAGATGGTTTTACCACAACCGCCATTTTAGACAGCGAGGGTGAGTCAGGAATATTTGCGGTAACAAATACCCAATCTGACGATGATAATAAACCTTGGGTGGGTGAATTACTGCAGAACAAAGCATTAAGTTCATTTGTTAAAAACCAACAAAAACCCTAAATCTGCTCCGCTTTATATTGGCTAGGAGTTAACCCCGACACCTTTTTAAAGGCCGAATTGAATGCAGCCTTTGAGCTAAAACCTGAGGCGAAAGCAATATCTAAAATGGTTTGTTGGCGATAAGCAGGATCACGCAAACAGCGTTGGACTTCTGCAACCCGATGACGATTTATAAAATCAAAAAAGCTTTCACCTAAGGTCTCATTGAGCAATTGGGAAACCTCATGATTGGTAGCCTGAAGTGATGACGCTAGTTGGCTAAGTGTTAATTCAGGTTCTAAATAGAGATGCTCGGTCAACATCAAAGTTGATAATACTTGTTGTAACTTAGCAGTACGTTCATCAGACAGTTTGGCATTAGCATAGCGAACAGGTGCTTCTCGCACCGGTGCTTGAGTGGCTTCAGCATCGGCAAATTTAAGTGAAGGCAATAAAATATTTTTATGCCTGAGGGCGCTGTATCCTAAAAAATACACGCCAATAACCATCGCAAAATCAGTTGCTATTGCAAATGAGGTATCCAATAAAAAATTTCCCGCAACCCAAACACTCCACAACAGCAAGAAAATAATTAAAGCTTGCTTAAGCCAATTCATACTCACAGTGAAGCCAGACGAATATTCCTTTTTTACAGCACGTTCAAATCTATACCAATTCCAAAAACTCGCAAGCACATAAAGCCCTACTTGAATTTGAATCGCAACACCAAAAGCATCAATTCCTTTAGGGTCGCTATCTTCAAGCAAATAGGCTCTTAATTCCTCAGTACTGATTGAAATATTGAGTAAAAAAATCAAACAATAAAAAACACCTGCCGGCAAAAAGTGCAGACTATTAATCCATTTGCCGGAGAGGGGGATTTGCAGAATTTTTTTGGTATACAGCAGCAAAAGCGGGCCAATAACAAGATACAAGGGACTTAGCAGTTGCGCAACTTGCGGATAAGTATAGGCAAAGTCAGAACTCATCCATAAGTCCACACATAAACACAATGCAATCGCGACCAACAAAATAACTAATAATTTATTGGATGCACTGCGTGAAAAACGCTTTAACAAAATAGCTAAAAAAACACCATGAATTGCTGCAATTAATGAAAGAGCATCACTTAATGACATAGTACTCTACTCTGCAAAAAATTCTCGCAAAGCCTCTCCTGGTTCTGGTACACGCATAAAAGCTTCGCCCACCAAAAACGCATTCACGTTTTTTGCACGCATAGCCTGTACATCTGCTGGAGCCAAAATGCCGCTCTCGGTTACCACAATGCGTTCGCCGCCAATTTTATCGAGCAATTTGTAAGTCGTTTCCAAAGTCACGTCAAAGGTGTGCAGGTTGCGGTTGTTAATGCCGATTAATTTATTGGGCAGCTCTAACGCGATATCCAATTCCTTTTCGTCGTGCACTTCTACCAACACATCCAAACCTAAATCTTGCGCCAACGAATTTAACTCGTTCAGTTTTGCAGTTTCCAGTGCAGAAACAATTAAAAGAACGCAATCTGCACCCAAGGCGCGAGCTTCGTAAATATGGTATTCATCTACCAAGAAGTCTTTGCGAATAACGGGAATACTGACCGCAGCACGCGCTTGCTGCAGATATTCATCAGCACCCTGAAAGAAATCTATGTCGGTTAGTACTGACAAACAAGCCGCACCGCCCAACTCATAAGAGCGCGCCAATTCCGCAGGGACAAAATGCTCGCGAATAACGCCTTTACTGGGCGAAGCTTTTTTAATTTCCGCAATAACGCCAGATTTACCCTGCGCTATTTTTTGCTCTATAGCATTAACAAAACCACGCACTGGTGCTTGTTCAGCAGCGCGTACTTTTAAATCCGCTAAAGAGGTATGTTCTTTGCGAGCGGTAATTTCTTCCCATTTTCGCGCAATAATTTTACGCAAGACGGTTGGGGTTTCAGACATATAAGTTTCTCTCTATAAACTCCCCTCTTTGCAAAAGAGGGGCTGGGGGAGATTTAAAAAAACGAGATTTAAGTATTACAAGGAAAATCCCACCCTGCCCTCCCTTTTTCTAAGGGAAGGAGCAAAGCTATTATAAATAATGGGTAAAGGCCGCTAGCTCGCGAATCTTCTCACCGGCCAAGCTACTGCCAATGGCATCGCGCGCCATTTCAACACCGTCAACCAACGTATCAGCAACACCGCTGACATAAATAGCAGCACCGGCATTTAGCGTAATTATATCAGCCGCTTTTTCAGCATACTGCCCACGACGGTTACCAAGTGCATCTTGAATTAATAACAGCGAATCTTCTGCACTCTTAACACTCAAGCCAATTAAACTTTTACTTTGAATGCCAAAATCTTCTGGCTTGATAGTGTATTCACGAATCTCACCATTTTTTAATTCGGCAACTTGGGTTTCGGTGGCCAAACTAATTTCATCCAACCCATCTTTCGCATGTACCACCATTACATGCTCGCTACCTAAGCGCCCAAGCACTTCGGCCATAGGTTTGCAGAGTGCGCCGTTAAAAACACCAATCACTTGGCGCTTTACATTGGCGGGATTCGTTATAGGGCCGAGCATATTAAAAATAGTGCGCATGCCTAATTCTTTGCGCGGGCCAATAGCATGTTTCATTGCACTGTGATGTGCAGGTGCAAACATAAAACCCACGCCAATTTCTTTTACACAGCGAGCCACTTGTTCAGCGGTAATATCTAATTTAATACCTGCCGCCTCCAATACATCTGCACTGCCCGTTGAGCTGGAAACAGAGCGATTCCCGTGCTTCGCAACGCGACCGCCTGCAGCCGCAACAACAAATGCACTCGCGGTAGACACGTTAAACAAATTAGCGCCATCACCACCGGTGCCGCAGGTATCCACCAAGTAATCGACATGAATATCAACTGGTGTTGCGAGTTCACGCATCACCATAGCTGCGCCGGTAATTTCATCCAAGGTTTCGCCTTTCATACGCAAGGCCACTAAAAAGCCGCCAATTTGCGCCGGTGTTGCGCCGCCGGTCATAATAATTCGCATGACCGCGATCATTTCTTCGGTGCTCAGATCAACTCGCGCAACCAATGTATTTAATGCTTGTTTGATATCCATTGCCTTCCACCTTTTATTGTTGATGTCACCGAGGATTAACCTAAGCGCATCATTCTTTGTATTGAGCTTATGATTCATCGCAAACGATTCAATCACACCAGACATCTACACATTAATCGCGTAATTGAGTTTTATTTCATCGCCATGCATTCCACGAAAACCCCAGTTACAGGCAGGGCTTTCGTAAATGCAAATTTCAACATCCATATTTTCGATTCCAACCTCAGCGTTGATTCTATCGAACAACAACCGAATTAATTTCTTTCTAGCTTCAACCGAACGGCCTTCAATCATCGTAATTTCTATAATGATATAGGCATCGCTTCTGCCTGCAGGCATAAAAAAATCGGCTTTCTCCAAACCGATAAAACGATGCGCGCGTTTATCTGCTGGGAATTGCAAAGCGTCCATTACGCAGGAATGAATCACTTCAGATAATTGCTTCTTAATTGGATCTAAATGTGTTTTTAATCCATAAATTTTAATTTGTGACATACTGCAACCCCATAACTGTATTGTTAAGGCTGTAAGCCTTCAACGATAGTAATATCAATTCTACAAGCGTTTTCACGCAATGCTTTTGCTGCTTGATATTCGGGGCTACGCCAGCAATCCAGAGCTGCTTGATAACTGGGAAACTCAACAATTGTATTACGTGAACGAGCATTACCTTCAACTGATTCGTAGCTACCTGCACGCGCCAAATAGTGCGCACCGTATTTTTTAAAAATGTCTGCAACCGCAGCAACATAAGCTTTGAAAGCTTCCGCATCATCAAGCTCAACATGTACCATCCAATAACCTTTTGCCATGGTGACTATTCCTTAATAACCGATATTATTTACCTTGCAAAAAATTACGCAGCATATCGTGGCCATGTTCGGTCAAGATTGACTCTGGGTGAAATTGCACACCTTCAACCGCGAGGGTTTTATGCTTAACCCCCATAATCTCAGCCATGCTGCCATCTTCATTTTGCGTCCACGCCGTGATTTCCAAACAATCTGGCAAGGATTCTTTTTCAATCACTAATGAATGGTAGCGCGTCGCTTGAAACGGATTTTTCAAGCCGGTAAATACACCGGTATTTTTGTGATAAACCTGCGAGGTTTTACCGTGCATTACAAAAGGGGCGCGAATCACTTTACCACCCATTGCCTGACCAATGCCTTGATGCCCCAAGCACACGCCGAGCAGCGGAATCTTGCCTGCAAACGTTTTGATGGTTTCTACCGAGACACCTGCTTCATTGGGTGTACAAGGGCCGGGCGAAATCACAATTTTTTCGGGCGCCAGTGCTGCAATTTCTTCAATGGTAATTTCATCGTTGCGCACGACTTTTACATCTGCACCCAACTCGCCAAAATATTGCACAAGGTTGTAGGTAAAAG
>DAOORH010000271.1:0-5037 GCA_035389145.1 Cellvibrio sp. | reverse complement strand
GATTAAGCGAAAGGGTAGGGAAATTAGCCATATAAATGGCCAAAGGATAAGTGCAATTAAGGCCAATGGCCAGCAGACGATAAATAGCAATAACCAGCAAATAAACGTAAGCATATGAGATCCTGTGCAAAAAATATGGCGATTCACTGATTAGACACAGTTAGTACATCATTGGATTCACAGGCTTTTGCGATTTATTTACGAGCTCTTGTTTACAAGCTTTTATTTACAAGCTTTCATTTAAAAGTATTACAGTCGTTAATAGCACCGCTTTGAAAGCCGCGGTTAAACCATTCAGCACGCTGTTTAGAAGTACCGTGCGTAAATTTCTCAGGGCGAACTGTACCCGTGGCTTGTTTTTGTAAATGATCATCGCCAATTGCGGCAGCTGCATTTAAAGCCTCGTTAATATCGCCCACTTCAAGCATTTTGCGCTCCTTGTCAGCATAGTGCCCCCAGATACCCGCAAAACAATCTGCTTGTAATTCTAGTTTCACTGAAAGTGCGTTAACAACCGCCTGTGGTTGATTTTCCTGCGCTTGGCGAACTTTGCCGGAAAAACCTAGGAGATTTTGTACGTGGTGCCCAACTTCATGGGCAATAACGTAGGCTTGCGCGAAATCTCCCGGTGCTCCCATTTTGGTTTTCATCTCTTGATAGAAGCTTAAATCAATATAAAGTTTATTGTCGCCGGGGCAATAAAATGGCCCCATGGCTGCTTGGCCCAAACCGCAGGCCGAATCAACGCGATCTCTGAATAGCACTAAGACAGGTTCTTGATAAACCTTACCTATTTTTTGAAATTGCATGCGCCAAGTATCTTCGGTATCAGCGAGCACTACTGACACAAATTCGCCTAACTCTTGATCTTGCGCATTGAATTGCTGATCTGGCTGTTGCGTTTGTGTACCGCTGGTGAGACCCAAAACATCAATGCCAAGAAAGTGTGCACCCGCAAACCCTAGGCCGCCGATCACCAAAATAACTCTGCCGATCTTGCTGCCCAGTAAAAAGGGAATTAAGCGAAATAATATTGCTGCACCTGCGCCACCGCCCGCACCTGCTGAAAGGGGAGAGTTGCGGCGATCATCAACATTGTTACTTTGTCTACGGCCTTTCCAATCCATTTTAATTCTCGCTGTTAATATATACGGGTGAATTATTTATGTTCGAGTGTTTGTATAAATTTTTCAGGGTTAATTTTAATGTCGTCTTCACCCACTTGATCAAACGGATTTTCGAGATGCTCTTGAATATTATCGAGGCCGGTAAATACCATGGCAAATAGAGTGGGGGTAATAAATGCGAGCCATATGCTTTGGTTTTCGGCGAGAATTGCAAAGTAGGGGCCGAGCACGATGAGAATCGTGTAAATAAAGAACTTGCTGTAAAGGCGCAAGGTTCTTGGGGTGCGATATTGATAAATATGTTTAAGTGTTTCAAACGCAGTAATCAATTTACTCAAGTATGCGTTCACACGCGATACTTCGCTGCCCGATAATCCTCTATCTCTTAAGGCCTCAATGTTTTTAGATAGTTTTGAGAATTCGTTATAAATCGCTTTTTCCTCATCGGAAAAATGGTCGGCTTTTGAGTTTTGGAAAAGTGCAACACAAAGCCTAAAAATGTTGTAAATATGAATTCTAAAGTTATCAATATTCTCATGGGCTTTCTCGTCATCATCGCGTAACCAATCGCGTGATGCTAAAAATATAACCCGCCCCATACTTTTCATAATGCCGTATTGCACCAGCGCGGATTCGCGGCGGTTATAGGCACCGCCAATAGAAAACACAATGGGGAATACCACTGCGATACCAATAATGGTGAGTGGAAAATCTATTTTCCAACCATAGTGCATGCTAATAGTAGTAGAGCCAATTGCAAAGATAAGTGCAATGAGGGTATTGATGCTTAAAATAGAAAAGAATCTTTTTAAGTGATTGCTCATGGTGATGGGGTACCGAAGACGATGGATGCCCTAGTGTAAACAAAAAAGCCATAGTATCGCTACTATGGCTTTGTTTTGATTGGATAGCTGGAATAGCTTAATAACCTTTTAGTTTGATCTCACTCATTAACGAAGCATCAAATTTCTTAACTCGAATGTATTGGGTTTTTACATTCACGGGGTAGTTGTTGAATTTCAAATATTTAGTGAGAGGGTCGGACACTATCACCGCTTGCGAATGTGAAAGGTCACCATCTGAAACTTCTACTAAGCCCACACCGTTGGCGTCATATAGTGTTATTTCAGTGATTGTATATTCTCTACCCAAATCAATAATCGCCTCAATGGGGTACACCGACGCAGACCAACCTGCAAACCAATAGGTAGTTGGTGCGCTGGAGTTTTGTTCATCAACCAAGGCGGAAGCATTTGCAGGTGCACCGCTTAAAATCATGCTTGGAAATAATGGAATAATCGCAGCTTCCCCTGACGCAGAACTTACGGCTGAACTTATTGCCGAGCTCGCTAAAGATGAGCTTGAACTTGATGCAACAGAACTGCTTGATGATGAGCTTGCGATGGATGAGGATGAACTGCCAATCGAAGAACTAGAACTCGCAACAGATGAACGAGAGCTTACGACAGACGATGATGAAGATAGTGATGAACTGCTAGCGCCATTGTATTCGATAGGAAACAGTGGCTTGCCTTGGTCGGAATTTTTTTGCGTTAACATCCAGGTGTAAATATTTTTTTCAGTAGTGGGTAATGCGCTGTGAGTGCCATTGTAAACATTGCGCCAGCCGCTGTGACCATCGCTTGGCATAAAAGTCGCGCGTAAATTGGTTGGGCGCGATGCTGATAAAATAGTGCAGCTCTTCCCATTGAATAGACAGGTATAGGCAGGATTTTTATATTCAACGGTAGATTCCAAACAACCGGTTGTGCCGTTAATAACACTTTTTAAATTAGCTGAACCCATATTGCCTGATGCGCCGCCAGCGAACCCCCAGTATGAAATATTGTTCGTGCGCAATAAGCACGGATCAATCCCACCGGCAGCTTCAATCGGCACTGACGCAGAAAAATGTAGAGGGTTAGCGGTAATATATTTATGAACGCTGCCACTACCCATACTGAGGCCAGTTAAATACATGCGATCTGCGTCGAGTTCTATACCTTTACTCGCCAATTGCTCTGCAGTATCTGCAATTACGCGGCGAATAATATCGCTAGAGAAACCGCCTTTTTGCATGGACTGTGGAATGATCACCACCATGTTTTCTTGAGGGATAAATTGACCATTCAATATAGCTGCGCCGGGGCCACCTGCGGCATTTTCAACTTTCACTAAGTTGGTTGCGATACTGGTGTAATAAGCATCATCGCGTGTGTAACACATGTTGAGTACAGAGGCACCTTGTTCGCCTTTGCCATGTAGAAAAATGACTGCTGCATATTTGCCAGTTTTAAGTTGCGTTGCGCTCGTGGCTGGCGCATAAACATAGTAGGGCACGCGCGAATTTAATTTGGTGTTAACACCCGCTGTACATGGGGTGCCTTCGTGGGATAAATATTGAAAGCGCATCATATTAGCTTTCGACATAAAAGTTGGCGATTCTGAAAAACGCGGGTCTATAGTGGCGAAGGAAGGAAAACTCAAAAGAACAAAAATCAGTAAAGATATTTTACGCATGAAAAAATCCTCATAAAAAACAGACGTTGCACAGAGTTGTTGATTTGTGTCGCCTTCATCTTGTCTTCCGTGAAGGTTCTAGAGCGGAGGATTCTACTGGCTAATTTTTGTTCGTTATAGGGGCTTAACACTTCCTTTTGTCAAGATGAGACTTATGCACGTATAAAAAATAATTAAGCATTAGCAAGATGTATAAGTGATTTTTGTGGTGCAGAATGTATGAATTAAATTTAATAGATAAAATATGATGCGCTTGTATTTTTTATCGTTAAAAAATAAGCCTTATAAAAGTTACAAAAAAGGCGCAATCAATTGGAGTTGATTGCGCCTTTTACAGGTTTTGTAGTTAAAAGTATCGTTTAAGGTTTGGCTGCAGATCTTAAGAAATGTTTTTAATGCTGCCTGTGCCTGCTTGTCGCATAAGGGGCAATCTGCCAATTAGGCCGAGACCAATGCTGGCGATAATGGACACTAAAAATATATAGCCGCCAGCAGTATCAGACAATGCTGTAGCATCTGTGCCTGCAGTTACCGCTATGTGCGAGAACATGTAGGCGAGAATATAAAAGCCAAATGTCCAGAAAATAATAAAGCCTATTTTTCTTAAAATGTTGTTTGTGGCATGTTGAAGTAGGGGAATACCCCAGAAGCCCACAATGGTAATAATGGCAATGAATACTCCGCCGACAATGGTATCTACGTCAGTCGTTTCTGCATTTGGATTGGGGGAGTAGAGCTCCATAAATACCAAAATGATCGTTAAAATAAGCAGCGGAATTGCGACAAATTTTTGTACGGGGGTAAAGGGTTTTCCCTTTTTAACTTCCTGTCGTGCCTGCATTTCATTTTCAAGCTTGTCTAAAAGTTCTGGTTCAAGGCCGGAGTCTTTCTTTATTTTTTCAATTTCAATTCTGAGTTTGAGTAGCTGATAATTCTTTTCTACTCGATCATAGTCGAGTTTTTTGCCTAGCGATAAGCCTAGGCCATCTCTAATTTTTGGCCAATAGACGATGAGATAATAAATAACAACAATAAACCCAGCTGCCGCATCGCCCTTAAAACCTTCAATAAATTTTATAACTTCTTGAATGCTCATATTAAATCCTTAAGCCAACATTGGTTTGTAGTGAATGGCACAAAGCTGAAGCCTAGTCATTGACGGTTGGTTCTTTTTTGCGCAAGTGGATTTTGTCGCTATATGATGTAAAACGCAATATGGGTGATTTGAATTGTTATTGATAGTCAAAAAACTTTCTATGTTCTTTGCCTGCACTCAGGGAGTTGATCTTATTGGTATGCTTAAGTTGTTGCCAGTTATCAACTTGCTTGCCCACATTAAGGTGGGGAAAGTCACCTACATCTTCAGCGCTAATCTCTAAAAACTGCAAAA
>DAOORH010000270.1:0-5053 GCA_035389145.1 Cellvibrio sp. | reverse complement strand
ATCAAAGACACTTTCGCCAAAGACTTTACCACCCATCAAGCAGATGACCCTGTAACCGGCTTAGCCCGCCCAGATTTAGTCGTGAAATTGCACCCTCGCTCACGCATGGGCGTGGGGTATGTGAATGAACGTTTGAGTATTGGGCTGGATTACGATTTACAAGAATCAACCCCCATGGCCAATGAAGCGCCCAGCCAGGACTTAAGCCTAGGTGCCGAATACCGTTTATTCGACGGCCTCGCCCTGCGCCTAGGTTATCGCCAAGACCAAACCGGCCTGCGTGAGAACGCAACCTCTGCCGGTATCGGCTATCGCTGGCGCCGCTTTGTGATGGATATTGCCTATTCAGAAAGTGCGGAGATGAAAGCAGGGGGATTACAGTTGGGGTGGACGTTTTAACCAGTCACTTGACGAGCCATCCCACAAAGATATACCTTTGGTATATCCCTTGAGTGAAAAAATCGGTGACCCAAAATGGAACGAGCAGGCGTTTTTATCAGTAACAAAACCCAAGCCGTTAGACTTCCCAAAGCCGTTGCTTTACCTGAAACAGTGAAGCAAGTCGATATTGTTGCTTTGGGGCGCTCGCGCTTAATCGCCCCTGCAGGCGAAGCCTGGGATTCTTGGTTCGAGGGTGAAGGCGTTTCCGCTGATTTTATGAATGAGCGAGATCAACCCGAACCACAAGAGCGTGAGTCACTATAATGCTCAAATACATGCTCGATACCAATATCATCATCTACACAATCAAGAATCGCCCTGCCACGGTTAAAGCCACCTTTCAGCAACATTATGGGCAAATGTGCATTTCATCAGTTTCGCTTATGGAGCTTGTTTACGGCGCAGAAAAATCAGCCGCAGTAGAGCGCAACCTGCGTGATATTGAAGGCTTTGTCGCAAGGCTAGATGTTTTGCCCTTTGATAGCGAAGCAGCAACACATGCAGGGCAAATTCGCGCCGAGCTCGCAAAGGCAGGCAAAACCATCGGCGCTTACGACCAAATGATTGCCGCTCAGGCCCGCGCAAACGGCTTGATTCTTGTTACCAATAATTTGCGGGAGTTTGAGCGAGTGAATGGATTGAGATTAGAGAATTGGATTTAACATCACCGCTCAATTTTATAAATCACATCCACACTCTGCGTTTTGCCAGACTCGGCCTCAAGGCGCAGCTTGTCGTTAATTTCGTAGCGCATCCCTAATGAGAAAGCTTGATCGAACAAACCTACCATATAGCGAATAAATAATTTCGGAGTGACATATTTACCCATCCACAATTCGCTTTGCTCAAAACCTTTATCGGATTTAATCGCGATTTCGTCGATGCGAAACATGCTCGCAATGTCAGAGGTCATCATTTGGCCGCGATCCATACCTAAACTACCAATTGCGCCGATTAAGGAATAGGCATCTGCCTGTGACGATTGCGAAAGCGGTTTACCGGTTAAGAGCATGGCCATAGCCTCACTATCTGAGCGAGACGGAATTGCAAAGACCGTGCTTTTTGGGTGCTGCAAAGTACCGCCAATCTCTAAGCCAGCAGAACCATCATTCATGACTCGCACTGCACGAATGTCCAACCCGGGGTTATCGTAAGGGCCTTGGAAAATTAAACGACCGCGTTCGATTACCAAATCTTGCCCATACGCTTTGTAATTACCTTTGCCCACCGCCACAAAACCCGTCACAAACGTTTGGCGATTTTCTTCTTTTAATACATTCACTTTACCGAGCAACTGAGTATCTAAGCCAAAACCTTTAAAGCGAACATCATCACCAAAATACAAAATAATATTGGTGAACAATGGAATGGATTTTTTACCCACAAAATCATTCTGCACCATGTGTTCATTTTCAATCACAGTGACATCAGCACTTACGCGGGTGGCAGAGGCCGGTAAAGTTTTGACTATAGCGCGCGCCCAAGGAATTTCTGTACTCCCGGTTAAATTGATGGCGTTGGCATTGGCTGACAATTTTAAATTAGGGCTGAGGGTTGCTATAAGTTGCGGTTGTTCTACAAAGCGAATATTGGCACCATAAATATTGCTCTGCCATGTCCATTGCGGCGTACCAAAATTTTCCAAATCGCCCTTGACCATAAGCGTGCCTTCGCCAGAGGTGACCTGGCCATTCAAATGCAAATTGCCTGAGCTTTGACTATTTACTTGCAAATCAAAATCGCGCAACACTAAGCCCAGCTTAGGTAAATTGGCGCCACCCTTGATAACTTTAATACTGCCAACCACTTCTGGCTTGCTAGCACTACCGGAAAAATTTAAATCTGCACTGGCAGAGCCCACCACTTTATTTAAAAAGGGCAGCAAGCTTTCCAAGGGTGCCAAATCATTTAAAGCTGCACCGAGCTTGCCTTGGATTTTTTTATCCTTAAGATTGTATTTTGCCGTGGCGTTGATAGTGCCGTATTGAGCCCAATCTAATAAGAGCGTGCTGCTGAATTGATCGTTCTTCAAGTTTGCATTTAGCTTGCCGCTCTGCAGTGGGTAAATTTTTATATCGCCGCCTTGGAACTGATACAAAAACTGTGCATCGCGCGCTTGCAGTTGTGCGTCTAGCACCAGCGATTTCGCAGGCAGTGCGCGCAGATTTATATTGCCATCCAACACACCTTTTAAAATTACTTCCGGTTTAAACCACGCCTGAAATTGATCTATAGGCAGAGCTTTTACCGTGCCATCCAACTGAAAACCTTGGGTATTATTCCAACGACTTTCCAAGCAAATTTCTGGATAGTCTTGCACCTCAATGGTACTCATTTGATTTCCGCCGCTAACCAATGCAGAAGCCAAAGTATTTTTTAGATCACTATGGGGCAAATTATTAGCATTCAACGCTGACGCTTTTTGCACAAAGCGCGAGCGTGCGGTCGTTAGACACAAGCGGCCTAAATCCATATTGAGTTTGTCGCCACGAGCTTTTATTTGCCGAGCGTCAATGTGCATAGGCGATGCTGAAGCCAGAGTCCAACGCGGAACTTTTTTTAACCCAAATATAAATTCACGCCACTGACCGCGCCAGACTCCATCTTTCCAGCTACTGTCGAGCGTTAAGCTAGCAGTGCCAAGCGTCGGGCTATCCATTTTGCCTTCCAATTTATGCTGGGCAAGCGCGCCTGTACCTTTGATATCAATATGCGAGAAACTTTGCGCTTTCCATTGCACATGCTTAGCGGCCAACAACAAATCGTAATCTGCCGTTGCAGTTAGCGGCTTTAAATTTAGGGATAAATTTTCTACCGCATAATCGCGCCACAACAGGCGATCGATTTGTGCCGTAATTTTAATGCGCGGATTTTTTTTATCGCCGGAGATAAGACCGCTGGAAATAATACTGCCACTGATGCTTGGATCAATTTGCCCAAGAAGCGGTGCATTAATTTTCCACTCCAGCGCCAAATCGTTACCGGCTTGACCTTTCAACATCAATTGATTGGCGCCTATGGCAAGATTGGCATCTGAAGAGTTCCAACTGGACCCATCATAATTGAGATCGCCGCGCGCCGAAACAGAAAGCCCGCGCAGCTCACCGCGACCGTCAATATTGCTAAATGCTAATTTTAGTCCGCTGGTTTCGCTATTCGCTGGCACAGACTCGAATGCCCCCTGCGCATTAAGCGCTAGCTGTATGTCGCTCGGCCAATCCGCAATAAAATGATTGAGATTAAAATGCTCTGTATTGAGATTAAAATTCCACTGCCATTTTTTTGCACCTTCAAACTCGCCACTCAAATCACCCTTTATGTGAATAGTGTTTTCACCTTGATCAGCAACACCTAACAATTTATTTGCAAGCGTTAACCTAGTGACTTGCGTGCGGAGGGATTTTTCTTGCAGATCGTACTGGCCTTGAGCATCCCCCGTTAAATCAAAACTTTTGTTTAATGCTTTAAGCTGTATTTGGCTATTTACTTTAAAAGTATTTAACCAACCGGATGCGGTAATCGTGCCTTTGGTAGCGGCGTCTTTAGTAACAGCACCTTTCGTACTATTTTTAGCGCTAGCGGTTTCTGCGACTTGATTTAGTTTCAATGCATCTACTAACGCAGGCGGTAAAGCTTGCTCAGCCCACTCAAATTTCACATCAGCTTTAGGTTGTACTTTAGGCTGGCGCAACGCAGGTGAGATTGTCGCTATTGTTGTTAGCTGCAACGGCTGCAAAAGATGATTCTGTAACTTGAGCGTTTTTATATCGCCCGTAAGTTTGAGATTACCAACATAGTTATCGGCAGGCTTATCGCCATTGTTAAAAGTCCACTGGCTGTCTACATTAAAATCATAGGGATAACGCAAACCCATTGAGCCATTTAACTGCAAACTGGCTTGCGGATGCGTCAGCGTTAAATCGCTGGTGCGTAAATGAAAGGTGCCCAAACTTAAATTGCCCTGCAAGGCCGTTATAGGTATGTGCGTATCACCTTGGTAAATATTAATATTGTGTAAATTAAAGCGCTGTAATTTAACACGCACAGGCTGCGCCAAACTTGGCCATGGGTAATTTTCAGGGTCTGGTTCGTTTGTGCTAGGCGGTAAATAAATTTCTATATTTTCAGCAGAGAGCGATTGCACGGAAACTGCAGTATAAAATAGCCCCAGTGGCTGCCAGCGAAAGGATATTTTTTCACCATGAAACGAAAACTCATCTTGCTTGAAATCTACACTCGCAACATCTAACCCAGTAATTAAATTACCTTGCAATGCACCCAACTGTACATTTGCCATATTCGCCAGCGTACGCACCACCCAATGACTGCCAAGTTGGGTAGCCATCAAACTGCTTAAGAGCGCAACCAAAATACTGAAGCTCAAAAAAATACTGAGCAATATTTTTTTAAGTCGGCTTAAGGCTTTAAGTTTTAACCAAAATAACTTCATAGATGGCAGGTTTTTGAAAACGTTTTCGAGGCCGCTTATGCAAGGCAAAAATGGCCGAGAAAGCGGAGTTTATTGAAATAAATGAGCATTTTGAGACCATTTCTAACGCAGCAGAAGCAACGCAGATAGTTTTCAATAGCCTGCTAAAGGTCTGGCCCCATA
>DAOORH010000269.1:0-5054 GCA_035389145.1 Cellvibrio sp. | reverse complement strand
ATCGAATACAAAAACCACACTGAATACATTACCAATGAAAAGGGTGAGGAAATTGAGAAAAACACCCAATACATTGAACGTAAGATTATTAGTTTAGCCACCGTTCAAGCTGCGCTGGGTGTGTCCTTCCGCATTACCGGATTGAATGCACCAGGCGAAGCGTCAGAACTTGCGCTCTTGTTGCGCGCCGGTGCACTCGCCGCGCCAATGTTCTTTGTTGAAGAACGCACCATTGGCCCCTCACTTGGTAAAGAAAATATCCGTAAAGGCGTAACATCGTGTATTTGGGCACTCGCCATGGTGTCGCTGTTTATGGTGGCCTTCTATCGCATGTTTGGTTTATTCGCAAACGTCGCGCTCGCCATCAACGTGTTTATGTTAGTCATGGTGCTATCTTTGTTTGGCGCCACCCTCACCCTGCCCGGTATTGCCGCAATCGTATTAACCATGGGTATGGCGGTAGACGCCAACGTACTGATTTACGCGCGTATACGTGAGGAACTTAAAAATGGGGCTTCACCACAACAAGCTATTTATTCTGGTTATGAACGCGCCTTTATCACAATTTTGGACGCCAACTTAACCACCTTTATCGTCGGCTTTATTTTGTTTGCTATTGGTACTGGCCCCGTAAAAGGTTTTGCCATCACCTTGTGTATTGGTTTGGCAACTTCCATGTTTACATCAATCATGATTAGCCGAGCCGTTGCTAACTTGGTTTACGGTGGCCGTACAAATTTACAGAAAATTTCGATTTAAGGCCTTTGACCTTAAACTCAATTAAACAGACGCTTTTATAGAGAGCACTGCTATGTCACAAGATGAAAAGTATATTGATTTTATGGCGATCCGAAAGTACACCTCGGGTTTCTCCATTGTATTAACCATTGCCGCAATCGCCTCTATTGCCACCTTTGGTTTTAAGCTCGGGTTGGATTTTACCGGCGGCACACAACTACAACTGTCGCTCGACCGCCCTGCGGACTTACCTAAAATTTATCACGTTCTTGAAGAAGAAAAATTGCGCGGCCCCAATGCAGTTTTGTTTGGCGCTGAAACTGAGGTTATGGTGCGCACACAAGATTTAATGGCAGATAAAGGCAAGGAACAAATTGCTGCAGAAATCGCAAAATTGGGCGAAAGCGTAAGCCTAAAATCGGTGGCTCAACCCACCCGGGATCAAGTAGGTTTCGCCAATGTTTTGGTGATTACCAATGTCAATCCAGATAAAGTCACTGCGAGTAATATTTTTGATAGTGCGCGCTTCGGCAAGGTCGAGATTAATGCCTCTGGTGGCGATACACATGTCGCAATCGAAAACCCTTTAGACAAAATTTACAGTCAATATTTGCAGGGTAAAATCGCCGAAGCGACCCAAGCTAAAATTGAAGTTCGCAGCAGTGAAGTCGTTGGACCACAAATTGGCGAGGAACTTTTTAACAACGGCGGATTAGGGCTATTGTGCGCGTTTGCGTTGGTATTTTTATACGTCGCAGTTCAATTTCAATGGAAGTTTTCTGTAGGTGCGATTGTATCCCTTCTCCACGACACCATTGTCACCCTAGGTGTATTTGCGCTGTTCCAATGGGATTTTGATTTAACCGTACTCGCCGCTATTCTCGCGCTTATCGGTTACTCCATTAACGATACTATCGTTGTATACGACCGAATTCGTGAAAATTTCCGCAAACTACGCAAGATGGATTCGCTCATGGTAGTCAATATTTCTATGACGCAAACCCTGGCTCGCTCCATTATGACCTCTATGACCGTGTTCTTGGTGATGGTGGTTTTATTTTTATTTGGTGGTGAATTACTGGCAGGTTTTTCTAAGGCCATGTTGGTGGGTGTTGTGATTGGCACCTACTCTTCTATTTATATTGCCGCTAATACCACTGTTGCCTTGGGCATTGGCAAAGAAGATTTAATGCCCCAGGTTAAAGAAGGCGAAGGCAGTGAAGCCGATATGGCGCCTTAAAACGCTCCATGGTGAAAACTGAGCTTTATCTTAAAAACAGCGCACTGCGCTGTTTTTTTGTTTCAATCACCCGAAAATACTCAGATTTTGCAATTGTCATCCAGCTGGTTTATCTTCACCCCACTCCATTTTGCGCCTTACCATTAGCGAACAATTATGAACAAAGACATTAGCATCAAAGCCGATTTACGTGATAGCAATGATATTGACGTGCTACGCGAAACCGTATTGCGCTTTCAACGTATTTTTAATGGTAGCGGCTATGGTTTTTGGGAGTGGAACCTAATTACTCAACGGCTCGATTGGTCGGGCGGTTTCTGGGAACGCCTGGGTTACAACAAGGAGGAAGAAGAACATATTTGTAATGCCAATTATGTGTGGGCTTATATTCACCCAGACGATCATCAAATCAGCGCTGAAGCCATGCGCGAACATCTACGCACCGGCAAACCTTTTCACTGCGCTTATCGCGTATTAAAGAAAAACGGTGAATACATTTGGACTGAAGTGCGCGCCGATTCGATACGCGATGAAAATGGCCGCGCCATTCTTATGTCAGGCGTAAGTTTTGATGTTACTGCGCTTAAAAATGCAGAAGAGGCATTGCGTGAATCTGAAGCGCGCCAAGAGCGAATTATTCAATCCTCTAATGATGGCATATGGGAATGGTATGCAAATAAAGGTGGCTTTCATTTTTCCAGCCGCTGCTGGGAATTAATTGGCTATGACGCCAAAGATGATGAAATCACAAAAGGAGAAGATAAATTAATTGTTTGGCGCAAACTTATTCACCCACAGGATCTCGCTAAATTCGACCAAGCACTGGCAGATCATTTAGCTGGCAAAGCGCCTTTCGATATTGAATACCGTTTAATCGGTAAAAATAAGCAAGTGCATTGGGTGCGCGCGCGCGGCCGCGCCAGTTTTAATCCTGAGGGAAAACCCACACGCATGTCTGGCGCCAACATGGATGTAACGCAAATTAAACTTGCTGAAGAACGCGTTATTCAAGCCAAGGTGGCCGCCGAAAAAGCCAACCAAGCAAAATCAGAATTTCTCTCTAGCATGAGCCATGAATTGCGCACACCACTCAATGCTATTTTGGGTTATGCGCAATTATTTGAATACGATTTAAATTTAACCCAACAACAAATGACCAACATGCGCGAAATTCGCAAAGCGGGCGATCATTTGTTGCAACTGATTAACGATGTACTCGACCTCGCTAAAATAGAATCGGGGAAAATGACCGTATCGCTAGAGCCCGTATTGGTCTCACGCATTATTCATGAAGCATTTACGCTGGTACAAACCCAAGCGGATGCACGCGGCATTCGCCTCTATGCCAGTATGGATTCATTAGACAACCACTATGTTATTGCTGACAACGTGCGTTACAAGCAAGCACTTATTAATTTGCTCAGTAATGCGGTTAAGTACAACAATATGGGCGGCGAAGTAGAAGTTAAATTAGCACTGATCACACCAAAAACCTTACGCCTAAGTGTGCGCGATAATGGCAAAGGTATACCCGCCAATCGCCAAGCTGAGGTCTTTCAGCCATTCAATCGTTTAAACGCTGAATTCAGTAAAATTGAAGGGTCGGGTGTTGGTTTAGTCATTACCAAACAACTGGTAGAGATGATGAACGGCCGTTTAGATTTTGACAGTACCGAAGGTGTAGGCACCGAATTCTGGATTGATTTACCCATCGCCAGCGAATGGAATCAACAGCAAACAGACATTATCAAATCCGTAGATTACATACCCACTCAGCTTGCTTTTAGCTCACATAAAAATGTGTTGTACATTGAAGATAACCCCACCAACATTCGTTTGCTACAGCAATTTTTTGAGCGTCACAGTTGCTTAACGCTGGATATTGCAGAAGAACCCTTTATTGGTATTTACAAAGCGCGTAGCACACAGCCAGATTTAATTATTCTAGATATTAACTTACCCGGCATGGATGGCTTTGAAGCCATGAACGTTTTGCAAAATGACCCTATGACCAAACATATTCCCGTGGTTGGCTTATCGGCCAATGCCATGCCTTACGATATTGAACGCGGGATTAAATCTGGCTTTTTTGAGTACCTCACCAAACCGGTGGACATCAATAAATTGATTGTGACCTTGAATCGAATTTTTATGCCGTAAATATTTTCCATAAAAAACGAGGCACTTGGCCTCGTTTTTTGTTTTAGATTATTGAAATTCTCTTACTTCAAATAACCCAAATTTTTCTGAACAATTTGCAGTACTGGCTTAAACACTTTGGGCGAACCGCAAACAATATTGCCAGATTCTAAATATTCAGAACCGCCATTAAAATCACTTACCAAACCACCCGCTTCAGTCACTAACAAAACACCCGCTGCTATATCCCACTGGTTTAAATTCATTTCCCAGAAAGCATCAAAGCGACCAGCGGCAACGTAAGCCAAATCCAATGCCGCAGAACCACAGCGGCGAATGCCTGAGGTTTCGCCCGCAATTTCTTTCAAGGTTTCTAAATAAGGGCCAATGTGTTCGAGCGCGTAGCCACTGAACGGAATACCAGTACCGATCAATGCACCTTCAAAACCACGACGAGGCGATACGCGAATACGGCGATCATTGAGCATGGCGCCGCGGCCACGGCTAGCGGTAAATTCTTCGCGTTTAATAGGGTCGATTACAACGGCGTGTTCAATCTGGCCTTTGTATTTGCAAGCGATGGAAATAGAGAAATGCGGCAAACCGTGGATAAAATTGGTTGTGCCATCGAGCGGGTCAATAATCCATTCGTAATCAGGATTTTTGCCTTCTTGGAATCCGCCCTCTTCACCACGGAAACTGTGGTCTGGGTAGGCTTTACGGAGATGATAAATAATTTCTTTTTCAGCAGCCTTGTCTACTTCCGTCACGTAATCGTTACGGCTTTTCGTTTCAACAGGGATTAAATCAACACGTTCAAATGCACGTTCAATCAATTCAGCCGCTTTGCGGCCAGCGCGCAAAGCAATAGTTAACATGGGTTCCATAGAGCACCAGATAAGAGGGAGTGGATTGTGAAAGAGCGTGGCCGCAGGCT
>DAOORH010000268.1:0-5061 GCA_035389145.1 Cellvibrio sp. | reverse complement strand
GTGACCGTGAACGATTATCTCGCAAGCCGCGATGCGAATTGGATGCGCCCTGTTTATGAGTTCTTGGGCATGAGTGTTGGTGTAATCTTGTCGATGCAACCATCGGATGTAAAACGTCAGGCGTATAATTCCGATATTACTTACGGCACCAACAATGAATACGGCTTCGATTATTTGCGCGATAACATGGCACTCAACCGTGCCGACAAAGTACAGCGCCCATTAAATTTTGCTGTTATCGACGAAGTGGATTCGATTTTAATTGATGAAGCGCGCACCCCCTTAATTATTTCTGGCCACGCTGAAAACAGTTCGGAAATGTACAAGCGTATGCATGTTTTGGTAAGTAAATTAAAACAGCAAACGGACAACGGAGAAGATGGCGATCGTAAAGTGGTTACTGATCCGGGTGATTTTTCTGTCGATGAAAAAAGTCGTCAAGTTGAACTGACCGAAGACGGTCATCAGCATGTTGAAGAGTTATTGATTAAAGCGGGCATGCTAAAACAAGATGAAAATCTTTATGCTGCCAACAATTTAACTCTGTTGCATCATGTGGGCTCTGCATTAAAAGCGCGTGCACTTTTTCACCGCGATATCGAATATATTGTACAAGATAACCAAGTGGTACTTATCGATGAGCACACTGGCCGCACCATGCAAGGTCGTCGTTTAAGTGAAGGCTTGCATCAAGCTATTGAAGCTAAAGAAGGTGTGGAAATTCAGAGCGAAAGCCAAACTTTAGCTTCTACTACCTTTCAGAATTATTTCCGTTTGTATCCAGTGCTTTCTGGTATGACAGGTACAGCAGATACTGAAGCATACGAGTTCCGTGAAATTTATGGTTTGGATGTTGTGGTTATTCCAACCAACAAGCCAAAACAGCGTATCGACTTAAATGACTTGGTGTTTTTAACTGTAGAAGAAAAGTATCAATCTATTGTTAATGACATTAGATCCTACCAAGAAAAAAACGCTCCTATATTGGTAGGTACCGCATCCATTGAAACCTCTGAGGAAATGTCGCGTCGTTTAAATACTGCGGGTATTAAACACCGTGTACTTAATGCGAAATTCCATGAACAAGAAGCGGAAATTATTGCGCAAGCTGGTCGCCCAGGTACTGTTACCATTGCAACGAATATGGCTGGCCGTGGTACGGATATTGTATTAGGTGGCCGCTGGGAGTCTGAAGTTGATGAGTTAAGCAATCCGACACCAGAGCAGATTGCCGCGATTAAAACCGAATGGAAAAAGCGCAATGAAATTGTATTGGCTGCAGGCGGCTTGCATATTATTGGTACAGAGCGTCATGAGTCCCGCCGTATCGACAATCAATTGCGCGGGCGTGCTGGCCGTCAAGGTGATCCGGGTTTAACGCGTTTCTATTTGTCGTTAGAAGATAACTTGATGCGTATTTTTGCTTCGGAGCGTGTGCGTGGTTTTATGCAAGCTTTGGGCATGGAAAAAGGCGAAGCTATTGAGCATCGCATGGTGAATAACGCCATTGAAAAGGCGCAGCGTAAAGTGGAAGGGCGCAACTTTGATATTCGTAAACAATTATTAGAGTTTGACGATGTTGCAAACGATCAGCGTCAAATTATTTATCAGCAACGTAATGAATTGCTGGAAGCGGATAATATTCGCGATACTATTACTGCAGTTCGTGCAGATGTTGTTAACGATATGTTGCTCAACCACATCCCGCTGCAATCAATTGAAGATCAGTGGGATATTGCTGGCCTAGAAAAACAAATAGAAATAGATTTTGGTTTGCAGTTACCTATAGCCAAATGGTTGGAAGAAGATAACCGTTTACATGAAGAAAGTTTACGTCAAAAAGTACTCGCTGAGATTCAGTCTGCCTATGATGCAAAATGTGAGCGTGTTGGCGACATTTTGTTGGAGATTGAAAAGCAAGTGATGCTACAAGTGCTTGATAATTGTTGGAAGGAGCAATTGGCAAGTATGGATCATTTGCGACAAGGTATTAATTTGCGTTCTTACGCGCAAAAAAATCCTAAACAAGAATATAAGCGAGAATCTTTTGAATTGTTTCAAAGCATGCTAAATAACATGAAGCGCGAAACTGTTCATTTAATGGCGCGTGTTGAGCCTATTACACGCGAGCAAATGGAGGCTATGGAGCAGCAGCGTCGCGAAGAATTGGCACGTCAAAAATTGCAATTGCAACATGAACAAGCATCATCTCTTACCGAGGCTATGCCGCAACCTAAATTAACCCAAGCGCCAATTATTCGGGAAGGTCGTAAGGTAGGTCGTAATGATCCATGCCCATGTGGTTCGGGTAAGAAATTTAAAAGTTGTCACGGTGCACTTGAGTAATTTCCAAACCGTACTGCTGGAAGTGAAAAAAGAGATGTTCGTCATCTCTTTTTTATTGGCGTAGAATTTTTCCTCTAATTATTTAATGTGTGAGAATCAATCATGGCTGTAGGTGAATATCCCTTTCCAATTATGCATCCTGTTAAGGGTGTAAAACTAACTGCAGTGTGTGCAGGCATTAAAAAAGTTAATCGCCGCGATGTAGTTTTGTTTGAATTAGCCGAAGGCAGTAATGTGGCAGGTGTGTTTACTAAAAATGCATTTTGCGCTGCGCCGGTTACTGTGTGTCGTGAGCATTTAGCTGCGGCGCCCATTCGTTTTTTGGTTATTAACTCAGGTAATGCAAATGCCTGTACCGGCGAACAAGGCTTATTGGATGCAAAAGCAACGTGTACAGCAATAGCGCAATTAAAAGGTGTTAAAACTGAGCAAGTATTACCTTTCTCAACGGGTGTTATTGGTGAGCCATTACCGGTTGCAAAAATTATTGCCGCTATCCCAGAAGCCTTGGAAAAGGCCAATGAAAATGGTTGGGACGACGCTGGCGCAGGCATTATGACAACCGATACGCGCGCCAAAGGTTTTAGTGAGCAGTTTGTTTACCAAGGTAAAACGATTACGGTAAACGGTATCGCCAAGGGTGCAGGTATGATTAAGCCCACTATGGCCACCATGTTGGGATATATCGCGACCGACGCAAAAATTTCTCAAGTTTTACTGCAACAACTTGCGCGTGAAGCGGCAGATAAATCATTTAATCGCATTACTATTGATGGTGATACTTCAACAAACGATTCTTGTATTTTAATCGCTTCTGGCCAAGTTGATTTGCCCGAAATTACCGAAGCGAGTGGTGAACTTTATGAAAAGCTTCGTGCAACTATTCTCGCTGCACATGTGCATCTCGCAAAAAGTATTGTGAGCGATGGCGAAGGTGCTACCAAGTTTGTAACTGTAGCAGTAAGTGGCGGCGCAACGCGCGATGAATGTTTGGACGTAGGTTATGCTGTAGCTCATTCGCCTCTAATTAAAACCGCATTGTTTGCATCAGACCCAAACTGGGGGCGCATAGTTGCTGCCATTGGTTATGCAGGCGTAGATAATCTCGATGCAAGCAAAGTAGTGGTGCATTTGAACGACGTGCTTATCGTAGAAAAAGGCGGTCGTGCTGCAAGCTACACTGAAGAGCAAGGCCAAAAAGTGATGAGCGGTTCTGATATCGCAATTAATATCAATTTAAACCGCGGCACCCTCGCAGAAACCATTTGGACAACCGATCTTTCATACGAATATGTTCGCATTAATGCGGATTACCGGTCATAAGGAATTTATTGTGTCTCGCGTAGTGCATGTTGCGGTCGGCGTCATTGTGGGAAAAGACGGCGCTATTCTTATCGCCAAACGCCCTGATAAAACGCATCAGGGCGGTTTGTGGGAGTTTCCTGGCGGTAAGGTCGAGCGCAGAGAGACATTGTTTGATGCCCTCAAGCGCGAGCTTCAGGAAGAGCTTGCGATAGAAGTTGTTGCGACTGAACCGCTAATTAAAATTCGTCATGATTATGGCGATAAAGTGGTTTTGTTAGATGTTCACAAGGTTACTGAATTCTCAGGTCAACCACTGGGGAATGAAGGGCAGCCTATACGTTGGGTGGCTCCTTTGACCTTGCATGAATATGATTTCCCCGCTGCCAATCGCCCTATCATTACCGCAATCAATCTCCCGCAGCGATTGCTGATTACGGGTGAATTTAAGGAACCCGGTGATTTTTTAGTGCGCATAGAATCCGCGCTTCAGAAAGGTATTCGCATGGTTCAGTTGCGACTGCAAAAATCAGACGCTATCCCTATTTTGGTAGGGCCTGTAGCTGAAATCTGTAATCGCTATTCGGCAAAATTAATTATCAATACTTCGCCACAAGTTTTTGATGATATTACCGGCTCTTCCGCTTTTGGGTTGCATTTAAATTCAGCCCACTTGTTGAACTGTAATTCCCGCCCTGTTAGCGACTCGATTTTATTGAGCGCGTCATGCCACACCGAAAGCGAAATTAAACACGCTGAAAAAATTGGTGTAGATTACATTTGTCTTTCGCCAGTTCTGGCAACGAATTCTCATCCTGATCAAGAGGGAATGGGCTGGGATAGATTTAGGTCGTTGGTGGATGATGCAACAATTCCTGTCTATGCATTGGGTGGAATGACTGAAGCTGATCTGGCTATTGCATTAGAGAGCGGTGCACAAGGCATAGCGGCTATTAGCGAGTGGTGGTGCTAGGGAACATCTGAAAAATTAACTTATTTGCTCTGGCGGCGTTAAATTTGTTCTCAAAATGCTCATTTATTTCAATAAACTCCGCTTTTTCGAACAAATTTGCCTAGCCAGATCTGCACCGTAAACATTTTTCAGCGGCTCCCTAGAATTAAAACTCATCCGATTTTTCTTCAGAATTAATATCTAATGAGTCGCCAGCAATTTTATGATTTTCACTAGCCCATTCTCCCAAATCAATTAATCGACAGCGATCGCAACAAAAGGGTCTGTAGGGAAAGTCGTCATTCCAGAGAACAACTTTTTTGCAGGTTGGGCAATTGAGCTTCAGGTTTTCTAGTTCGTTCATTTTTTGTGTATTCAAGAAGTGTGGGATTGTTCTGCTAGTTGCAAATAAAAAGCGTGTAGTTTTTTTACTGCTAAATCTAATTCATTCAAGTCGCCGT
>DAOORH010000267.1:1925-5104 GCA_035389145.1 Cellvibrio sp. | reverse complement strand
GGCAATGTGTATTTAAACGGGGTAAGCCTAGCGCAAATAGCGCTTTGGGTGGGAATAATTTTTGTAAAGCGAAGAGTGCTAAATATTTGATGTTCTGCCTTTCTATCATTATTGGTGCCAAAAAATGAGAAAGTGTTTCTCCATAAGTGACATATATCAATTTGGGGTTTGTATTTAGACTTTATGCCTAGGGTGTTCCAATGTTTTCCCTTTCGCTTTACACATTGGTATCGTTGATAGCTCAAATGAGGCAGGTATAAATGAAGTTTTTGCAATGGAGTTTTATAAGCAGTGTTATTGTTTTTTTGTGTGGATGTTCAAGCATACCTAAATCGGTAGAGCAGTGGCGTATCGGGCTGAAATATCAAAAAGTTGGTGATGAAACTATGGCTTACAAAACCTACGGCGATAAAACAAAACCAGCCGTAGTGTTGCTGCATGGATTGCCCACATCAAGTTATCTCTATCGCAATATTGCGCCCAAAATCGCGGAGCAAGGTTTTTACGTGATTACCCCAGATCTTATTGGGTTTGGTGCGAGCACAAAGCCTGCAGAGACCGCCGCTTATAATATGAGTTTGCAAGCCAGTCGCCTCAGTCAATTGCTAACGAGTTTAGATGTTCAGCATTACAGTGTGGTTGCTCATGATATGGGTGGGTTGGTGGGCTTTGAACTTTTGGTAAGTCATGCGGATCAGATTCAATCCTTTTTTGTGTTAAATACGACCGCCTATACCGATGGGTTCACTCCGCCCTCTGAGATGAAAATGTTAGCCGGAAAAATGGGGGGTGTAATGACATCCATGATGTCTAATGGTGTTACGGGAGAATTTCTGACCGCAAAATTTATTAAAGATAATATGGGGCACCCAGAGCGATTGAGTAAAGACGCTAAAGAGAATTATTGGTGGCCAATGCACGAAGGAGCTACTCAGCCGATGCGTGCAACAGCCCAAAATTTTAATAACATTATGGCTCGCTACCCTGTTTATCAAGAGGCATTAAAAACTTATCACGGGTCAACTCGTATTCTGTGGGGCGCAAAAGATAAAGTGCTTAATTTCGAAAAGCTTAGTGCACAATTTTCACGTGATTTAAGATTATCCCCTGTCAAGGTTCAGCGTATTGAAGACGCGGGTCATTTTTTACAAGAGGATTATCCGGATTTAGTGGCAGCTAACGTGCTGCTTATGTTGGGGGATGTTAAATAGCAGCTAGGGGATGGTTACTGAAATGAATCGGCAGATCCCATCTTAGAAATCACCTTCACCAAAACATCTTCAATAAGTCGTAAGCGGGGGTCGTTTTTCTTATCTTTGGCTTTTACACACCAAACCGGAATAAACGGTAGTGTGTATTCTGGCAAGATACGCACTAACTTTCCGTCTTCTATTTTTTGTTCTACTTCTGCAATAGGAAGCGCTCCAATCCCCAATCCAGCATAAACTGCAGCGGCGCGTGTTCTTACATCATTTGATTGAAAACGAGAATTTGGTGTGATCTGGGTGATATCACCATTCATGTGCCGCAAGCTCAAGCGGAAATCTAATTTTTTTTGCCACGGCAATATATAATTGTAGTCAGTGAGTTGCTGGGGTGTTGTGATGCAAGTGGAATCAGCAAGATATTGGGGGGCGGCACATAAACAGAAAACGACCTCGCCAATTTTTTTGGCTACCAATAACGAATCTGGCAAATCGCCTATCACCAATGCTAAATCAATTCCTTCGCCCACTATATCGCGTGGTGCATCTGATACTAATAATTGAATTTCTAAAAAAGGGTGCTCTGCCAAAAGTGTAGTAATTGCATCCAGTAAACCAAATTCTACGGTTGTAGTTCGTACCGCCATACGAATAGTGCCGCAAATATCAGTTTGAGTTTTTGTCAGCTCTTTTGCTAAAGAATCAAAATGATCTAACAGCTCAACGGAGCGGTTAAACAATAATTCGCCTTCTGCTGTTAGCGAAATTTTACGCGTAGTGCGATTCAGCAGTTTAACGCCGAGTTGATTCTCAAGGGTTGCTACCTTTCTGCTAACGATATTTGTGGGTATGCGTAATGTTTCAGACGCAGCACTAAATCCTTTCGATAAAACTACCTGATTAAAAATTCTAATTTCATCAAGATTGCTAAATTTCATTATCTACACCTGGTCATAATCAGACATTACTTAGCACGATTACGGTCTAAAATGAGAAAGTCTTTCTCATTAAGTGCGCTATATCTCCGCAAAGCTCAACTATACAATAGATTTTCATTTATTGTTTAGGAGGTAAATCTATGTTAACAAATGATTCAATTTTATTGGTAATGCTGGTATCAATAAAATCTGGGCAAGAATCTGTGTTTGCAGATTTCGCAAAACAAAATGCGCCTTTGTTGCAACAATACCAAATTCAGCCAGTAAAAAGTATTGCAGTACACATGAAAGGGCAGATTGTGGGAAAAAATGAAATTCCACAGCCGGATTTCATTAGTATTTTTAAAGTGTCGTCCATGGAGCAATTTATGGCTTATATGGCTGACGAACGCTATGCCGCGATCAGTGCATTGCGCGCTCAATCTACGACGAGTGTAATTGGGTATTTTACTTGTGAGCAAGATCTACCAGAGTTACTTGATTCAAGATCGCCGCAGACTGAACGTTTATATATGGTTGGTTTAGCTAATTTTGATAATAAAGATGCTAAAGGTTTAGAGTGCTTTAATAGAAAAGCGATTGAGTCAGCGCTATTCAAGAAATACGGTATGCATATTGAGTATCAGCTAGCACCTTTTAAAGCTGCTGCTGTGGTAGGTAGTGCAGAGGTAGTAGTGCCTGATCGAATTCAAATATTCTTTCTTGATTCTGCAGAGAACTTGAAAGGCTACTTGGCAGATCCGTTGTATAAAGCGCTTTCACCTCTTCGCGATGAAACACTTACTAAATATGATTTTTTTGCAGGCGGACTTAAATAAATGGAATGGGGCGCACGTTACGCTTGCGCCCCAAGCTTGTAATACAGTAACTACTCAATAATGACTAAATCACCAGAAATAGAGACACCCGATTTCAACATGCCAGAATCGCAGGCGAAAATTTCTTGGCTAGAAAGAGCTTTGCCTTTGGTGTTTGATTTGATGTTAATGACGGCGTTAGCACCTTCTTTTTTCGCTGCTTCACGCAAGTCTTTTAG
>DAOORH010000267.1:0-1825 GCA_035389145.1 Cellvibrio sp. | reverse complement strand
CGGGTATTTTTCTCCGCGATTTTTTCCACAATGGAATAGGCTTCGGGGTGAACGCCAGAGGCATCCAAAGGATTGCTACCGCCCGCAACCCGCAAAAATCCTGCGGCTTGTTCAAAGGTTTTTTCGCCAAAGCGCGGTACTTTTTTCAGAGCAGCGCGCGACGTGAACGCGCCGTTTTGATTGCGGAATTCCACGATATTATTGGCAAGTGTTGTATTCAAACCTGATACGCGCGCAAGCAGAGCGGCGGATGCGGTATTCACTTCTACGCCTACAGCGTTCACACAGTCTTCAACCACAGCATCGAGTGAGCGCGCTAATTGCGATTGTGAAACATCGTGTTGATATTGGCCAACACCGATAGACTTAGGATCAATTTTTACTAATTCAGCGAGTGGATCTTGTAAGCGACGTGCAATCGAAATCGCGCCGCGAATGGTTACATCCAAATCGGGAAATTCTTTCGCCGCAAATTCAGACGCTGAATAAACCGATGCACCTGCTTCACTGACAATCACAGTGCTGGCGGTAATATCTTTGTGTGCTTTCAAAACATCTTTCGCAAATTTTTCTGTCTCGCGCGATGCGGTGCCATTTCCAATCGCAATTAAACCCACATTATGTTTTTTGCACAGGTGAACCAAAATCGCTTCAGACTCTGCAATTTTATTCAGCGGTGGAGTGGGGTACATAACCGTATGGTCAAGCACTTTGCCGGTGGCATCTACTACGGCGACTTTCACACCGGTGCGCATACCTGGGTCCAAACCTATAGTCGCTTTTTGGCCAGCGGGCGCGGCGAGCAACAAATCTTTTAAGTTGGAGGCGAATACTTTAATTGCACCGTCTTCCGCTTTTTCGCGCAGCTCGCTCAACAAATCCGTTTCAAGATGCGTCAATAATTTCACCCGCCAAGTCCAGCGCACCACTTCGGCGAGCCACGTGTCTGCGGCGCGACCTTTGTCTTTAATTTGCCAGTGATCGGCAATCATGGTCTCGCAGGGGTGACCAACACCAGGTTGTTCATCACCGACTTTAATCGCGAGTGTAAGGGTGCCTTCATTGCGACCACGGAACATAGCAAGTGCGCGGTGTGATGGAACCGATTTAAGTGGTTCATCGTGCTCAAAATAGTCGCGGAATTTTTGTACTTCTTGGGATGTATCTGTTTCTTTGCCGGCAACATTACGCGAACTGAGCGTGCCTTCGTTCGTCAGGAAGCTGCGTAGGCGACCTAATAACTCAGCGTCTTCACTGAATTTTTCCATCAGGATGTACTTGGCGCCGTCGAGGGCGGATTTCACATCGTTAATATTGTGCTCAGCGTTAAAGAATTTAGCGGCTTCTACGTCGGGAGCCAAAGTCGGGTCAGCCATAAGTGCTTCGGCTAAAGGCTCCAAGCCTGCTTCTTTAGCGATTTGGCCTTTGGTGCGGCGCTTGGGTTTGTAGGGGAGGTATAAGTCTTCCAAGCGGTTTTTGGTGTCGGCGAGGTTAATGTCACGCTCAAGCTCAGGGGTGAGTTTTTCTTGCTCAATAATCGATTTCAAAATAGTAGAGCGGCGCTCTTCCAATTCACGCAAGTAGCGCAGGCGCTCTTCCAAGTTACGCATTTGGGTATCGTCTAGCCCGCCAGTGACCTCTTTACGGTAGCGGGAGATAAAGGGCACGGTTGCGCCTTCATCCAATAGCCCCACAGCGGCGCTAACTTGTTGTTCTTGAACGGCTAATTCATCGGCAATGCGTTTAAAAATACTGGGCAAACTGAAGGTGTTGGAAAGGCTGGTCATAAAACGAACTCGTGTAGCAGTAGGGGTTATCGAAATGG
>DAOORH010000266.1:0-5106 GCA_035389145.1 Cellvibrio sp. | reverse complement strand
CGATCTTTCACTGCGAAAGTACCAAAACCAACCAACACAACTGAATCACCACCTTTCAGGGCACTAGTGATATTTTCTACAACTGCATCTAGCGCGCGGCCTGCGGCTGCTTTTGGAATGTCTGCTGAGGCGGCAATCGCTTCGATAAGTTCAGTTTTGTTCACACGTGACCCCTTTCTGATTATTTGTTCAACTTACTAATTGGCGCCCTTATCCCCGAAGAAATAAGCTAAGCGCTACCCATACAAGAAATGAACTGCGATTTATACCAACTGAGAAGATGAGGGTCAAGGAAACATCAAACTTTCTGCGGGGCAATTTGAATTTTGTACATTTTATAGTCGCCTTCCTCGGCGACACTGTGTCATTTCACCACGATTTGAAGATTAGTGAGTGCTGATCCGCGTGGATTCGGATTTTTCTGCAGCCTGCTGAAGCGCGCGATATTCCTCATCTGAAAGCGGTTTTGGCATGTGTTGCAGAGCTATCTCAAGCACCTCATCAATCCATTGCACCGGCTTAATTGAAAGATCTGCTTTTATATTAGCGGGGATTTCTTTAAGGTCGCGCTCGTTGCCTGCGGGAATGATCACAGTTTTAATACCTCCGCGATGCGCCGCCAACAATTTCTCTTTCAGCCCACCAATGCGCAACACTTCGCCACGTAGGGTGATTTCACCTGTCATAGCCACATCAGCACGCACGGGAATCCCTGTTTGCACCGAAACCAACGCCGTACACATGGCAATACCTGCGCTCGGGCCATCTTTGGGCGTAGCACCTTCTGGAACGTGAATATGAATATCCACCTTCTCATGATAATCAGGTGCAATACCTAAAACCTGCGCGCGTGATCTAACAACGGTTAAAGCTGCTTGAATCGACTCTTGCATCACATCACCCAGCGAACCGGTCTTAATGATGCGGCCCTTCCCGGTAACCGCTGAGGATTCAATGGTTAGCAGCTCGCCGCCCACTTGAGTCCACGCCAAACCAGTCACCTGCCCGACTTGATCGTTAACTTCCGCCTTGCCGAAATCAAATTTGTGAACGCCTAGCAATTCTTCCAACTCAGCAGAGTCAATCACGTCCGTAGTCAAATTTTTAGACTTCACATGGCGTGTAACTACTTTACGGCAAAGCTTGGCAATTTCGCGTTCCAGACCGCGCACACCGGCTTCACGAGTGTAGTAACGCACTATGTCACGAATCGCCTCTTGCTTGATGTCCACTTCATTTTCTTTCAAGCCGTTCGCTTTCATTTGCTTGGGAATTAAATAGCGCGCGGCGATACTCAATTTCTCCGCCTCGGTGTACCCGGGAATGCGAATAACTTCCAAACGATCCAGCAAGGGGCCAGGAATATTCATAGAGTTAGAGGTACACACAAACATGACATCAGACAAATCGTAATCCACCTCGAGATAGTGATCATTGAAGTGATTATTTTGTTCAGGGTCTAAAACCTCAAGCAAAGCGGAAGCTGGATCGCCACGATTATCCATACCCATCTTGTCGATTTCATCGAGCAAAAAGAGTGGGTTTTTCACGCCGACTTTCGCCATTTTCTGAATCAGCTTACCAGGCAAAGATCCAATATAAGTTCTTCTGTGGCCGCGAATCTCCGCTTCATCGCGCACGCCACCCAAGGCCATACGCACAAACTCACGGTTAGTCGCACGGGCAATGGACTCACCGAGTGACGTTTTACCAACACCTGGTGGCCCCACTAAACACAATATCGGGCCTTTAATTTTTTTCACACGCTGTTGCACCGCTAGATATTCAAGGATGCGCTCTTTCACTTCATCCAAACCGTAGTGATCTTTGTTCAAAACCTCTTCAGCTCGAATTAAATCATGGCGTACTTTGCTGCGTTTTGACCAAGGTACTTTGATCATCCAATCGATATAAGCACGTAAAACCGATGCTTCAGCCGACATGGGCGACATCATTTTTAATTTATTGGCTTCGGCACGGGCTTTTTCTTCCGCGTCTTTAGGCATTCCAGCAGCAGCGATTTTTCTATCAATCTCATCAGCTTCGCTAACCTCTTCGCCCATTTCACCGAGCTCTTTTTGAATGGCTTTTATCTGCTCATTCAAATAGTACTCACGCTGACTTTTTTCCATTTGCTTTTTAACGCGACCACGAATTTTCTTTTCAACTTGGAATACATCAACTTCGGTATCCATTAAACCAAGCAAATGATCAAGACGCGCGCGAACATCAATAATTTCTAGCACTGCTTGTTTTTGCGATAATTCGAGCGACATATGCGCCGCAATGGTATCGGTTAAACGACCAGGATCATCTATGCCCGAGAGAGATGTAATTACTTCAGCCGGTACTTTTTTGCTGAGGTTTACATACTGCTCAAACTGACTCACTGCCGCCGATACCATGGCATGAGCTTCAGAGCTCGAAACACCTACATCTTCTAGCGGCGAAATTTGCGCTTTGAAATAGGTATCCAGCTCTTCGATTTTTTCAATTTGTGCGCGCTCTTTACCTTCGATCAACACTTTAACTGTGCCATCTGGCAACTTAAGCAATTGAAGAATTGATGCAATAGTGCCCACGCTGTAGAGATCTTCAGCTTTTGGGTCATCGAGAGAGGGATTTTTTTGCGCAACCAAAAGCACATGCTTATCGGCTGCCATGGCTATTTCAAGCGCTTCAATAGATTTTTGGCGACCGACGAATAAAGGGGTGACCATATGGGGGTAAACAACCACATCGCGCAATGGCAAGAGCGGCAATTCATTTAATATTGGCGAAGTAAAATCTTGAGTTTCCATTTGTCATCCTCACGTGTAGTGGTAAAGACCTCGTTACCTAGCTTATAGAGTGGGGGAAGTTTGTTGAATTACAAGTTTCTTACGATTAAATATGTAAAAAGGGCGCTAAATAGCGCCCTTTTTATGCATACCGCTTAAAAATTCAGCAGACGGATTTATTCGTCTGAAGCGGCCTTGGCGGGCATGTCCATGTTTTCATACACTAACAAAGGCTCAGACTCTCCACGGATAACAGACTCATCAACAACAACCTTGACGACGTTTTCCTCAGAGGGAATTTTGTACATGGTTTCAAGCAACACATTTTCCATAATGGAACGCAAACCACGCGCACCGGTTTTTCTTTCCATTGCACGCGAAGCGACAGCTTCTAATGCATCTGGGCGGAAATCAATGCTCACGCCTTCCATCTCAAATAAACGTGCATACTGTTTAGTTAGCGCATTTTTAGGCTCGGTCAGAATTTGAATAAGCGCTGCTTTGTCCAATTCATCCAGAGTTGCAATAACCGGTAAACGGCCAACGAACTCGGGAATCAGGCCATACTTCACCAGATCTTCTGGCTCCAAGTCATGCAAGGTTTCACCGAAGTTGCGCTTCTCGTCTTTGCTCTTCACTTCTGCCGAGAAACCAATACCGCCTTTCTCTGAACGATCGCGAATCACTTTATCTAAACCAGCAAATGCACCGCCGCAGATAAACAGAATGTTCGAGGTATCTACCTGCAAAAACTCTTGCTGTGGATGCTTACGACCACCCTGCGGCGGAACAGAAGCAACAGTACCCTCAATCAATTTCAACAGCGCTTGCTGCACACCCTCACCCGATACATCGCGAGTGATAGATGGGTTATCGGACTTGCGTGAAATCTTGTCGATTTCATCGATATACACAATACCCTGTTGAGCTTTGTCTACATCGTAATCGCACTTTTGTAGCAACTTCTGAATGATGTTCTCGACATCCTCACCCACATAACCGGCTTCAGTCAGCGTGGTTGCATCGGCGATGGTGAAAGGCACATCCAGTAAACGCGCAAGCGTTTCAGCCAAAAGCGTTTTACCGCTACCCGTAGGACCAACCAAAAGAATATTACTTTTGCCTAATTCAACAGGCTCTTTCTCTTTGGTCTTTGAACCCAAGCGCAAGCGTTTGTAATGGTTGTACACGGCAACGGCCAACACTTTTTTAGCGCGACGCTGACCAATAACGTATTGATCGAGAATGGCGGCAATTTCATGCGGTTTAGGCAACTTCTCTGAAGAGCCCTCGGTTGTGCTTTCTTGAATCTCTTCGCGAATAATATCGTTACAAAGATCAACACACTCATCGCAAATAAACACGGATGGGCCCGCAATCAGCTTGCGGACTTCATGTTGGCTTTTACCGCAAAAAGAACAGTAAAGTAACTTTCCGTTTTTATCGCCTGTATCACCAGTGTGATCGGTCATTGGAACCACTCCATCTTAGTAAGCACAACATCTGCTTAGGAATAACTTGATACAAAACAGCTAAGAATCTTCTAACGAATACGTCTAGAGTTTAGCTTTCAATTAGCGAACGCGCTTGTCAATTACATCATCGATTAAGCCATAAGCTTTGGCTTGGTCGGCAGACATAAAATTGTCGCGCTCGGTATCTAATTCGATTTTCTCAATAGATTGGCCTGAGTGAAACGCCATTATCTCGTTGAGTTTTGAACGCATTTTCAAGATCTCTTGCGCCTGAATATGAATATCAGAGGCCTGACCTTGAGCACCGCCACTTGGCTGGTGAATCATGACACGTGAATTCGGCAGGCAAAAACGCTTACCCTTCGCGCCAGCATTCAACAGGAATGCGCCCATGCTGCAGGCTTGCCCTATACACATGGTGCTTACATCGGGCTTAATAAATTGCATGGTATCGTAAATTGACATACCAGCCGTCACCGAGCCACCCGGCGAATTGATATACAGATGTATATCTTTATCTGGGTTCTCAGCTTCCAAAAACAAGAGCTGAGCCACAACTAAGTTCGCCATGTAGTCTTCTACTGGGCCAACAAGGAAAATTACGCGCTCTTTCAGCAAGCGAGAATAGATATCAAATGAGCGTTCGCCACGAGCGGTTTGCTCAATAACCATAGGCACCAAGCCGCCGGCCATATCGATGGAAGTATTTCTTGAGTAATCGTAAGACATATTGCCTTTTATCCTTAAACAAAGGTTACAGCAACTTTTGGGCTAATCCCAAAGTCAGCAGAAATGGACAATAAGGAGCTTAACCTGTGATTTGATTATATGCCAGTATCAAGCGTAAATTG
>DAOORH010000265.1:0-5125 GCA_035389145.1 Cellvibrio sp. | reverse complement strand
CCCGATATTTTTGAAAGAAGATATCGCAATTTTAAATTTACTTTCAATCCAGGGGATTTACGTCGGTGAAGCATTACTTACTATTAATAACCATGTTTGTGGCAAGCTATGTTAGTGCGCAGGGCGCTAATATTGTTATCGACAAAGGTGTAGATAACCCAACCCGTATTGCGGTTGATAATTTTTATTATGTTGGTCCGAAAATGTCCGAAGACATAGGGGCAATTATCCGCAACGATTTAAATTTTAGCGGTTTATTTGAGTCTATTCCTCCTGAACGTCTTATCACTCATCCTCGCACCGAAAGTGAAATTCGCTACCATGATTTCAAAACGATTAAGGCAGAGTATCTGTTGATTGGTGGCGTGACCGAGCAAGCTGGTCGTTATAGCGCTTCTTATGAGTTGTTTGATGTGGTTCAACAAAAGCGCGTGCTGATCAAAACGACCGTGGAAGGCACAGATGCACAGTTGCGCGATGTGGCGCATAAAATTAGCGATAAGGTTTTTGAAACTATTACTAATATTCGCGGTATTTTCTCCACCAAAATTATCTATGTTGAGGCATTTCAGCGGCCTGCCCGTTCTCGTTTGATGTTGTCGGATTTCGATGGCGCGCGCCCCCGCCAACTGTTTGAGTCCAAGCAGCCAATCCTTTCTCCAGTATGGTCGCCCGACGGTACTCGCGTTGCTTATGTTTCATTTGAATCGAGTCGCCCAGCTATTTATGTGCAATCGCTATCAACAGGCCGCAAGGAGCAAATTACTAACTTTAAAGGTCTCAATGGCGCACCCGCATGGTCGCCAGATGGTCAAAAGTTGGCCATGGTACTCTCCAAAGACGACAACCCAGAAATTTACACCGTAGATTTGGCTAGTAGAACCTTTACTCGCATTACCAATATGTATGCCATTGATACAGAACCTTCTTGGACAATCGACGGAACGGGTATATTTTTCACATCTGATCGTGGCGTAAGACCACAGATTTATAAAGTAACACTTGCAACCGGTATAACAGAACGTGTAACCTTTGACGGCGATTATAATGCGCGTGGTCGCGTTTCTCCGGATGGAAAAAGTTTAGTGATGGTTAATAAGCGCCCAGGCGGCACTTATCAAATCGCAGCACAAGACCTAAAGTCAGGAAATATGCGCATTTTGACCGAGACAAATTACGACGAGTCGCCCACTATAGCGCCTAACGGCGCAATGCTTATGTACGCAACGAATGTCGGTGGTAAAGGAATTCTTGGTGCAGCATCTCTAGATGCCAAATATAAGGTTCGTTTACCAGGTAAACAAGGCGATGTACGTGAGCCAGCCTGGTCACCGTTTTTTTAAGCTGTTTTTTTCATCACAATAGATCTACAACTTGATTGGAGTTACACACACATGATCACTAAAGCAATTAAGCAAGGTTTGACGTTCGCCGTAGTTATGGCTTTCCTAGTTGGCTGTTCATCAGCTAGCGATAAAAAGACAACCACCCCACCAGCACCAACTCCAGCTCCAGTTGTTGAAGCTCCAGCACCAGTTGTTAAAGAAGTTGCCAATGTTGTTTACTTCGATTTTGACAAGTACGACTTGACTCCAGAAGCTCGCGCAATTCTTTTGGCTCACGCTGAAAAATTGAAAGGTTCTTCTGTAGCAGTACGCTTGGAAGGTCATGCGGATGAGCGCGGTTCACGCGAATACAACATGGCATTGGGCGAAAAGCGTGCTAAGGCTGCTCGTGATTTCTTGGTTCTTCAAGGCGTAAAAGCAGCTTCTTTAGAAGTTGTAAGCTACGGTGAAGAGCGTCCAGTTGCTACTGGTCAAGAAGAGACTTCTTACTCTCAAAACCGTCGCGTAGAAATCAAGTAATAAGAGTCTAACCCGTATGTATAAACGCGTAATTGCTCTCCTATGTTGTATTGCAGTTCCAGCCGTTGAAGCACAAGTTCGGGTTGTTGATTCCTCACCCCAGAGTGTACGCTCTGGGGTGAATCGTCAACAAGAAACAATCGATCAAAAGACTGAGTCTTATAATCAGATTCAATCCCTCCAGCAAGAAATCTCTGAACTTCGCGCACTTGTTGAAGAGCAGGGTCACCAAATATCCCGCTTAAAACAATTACAGCTCGACAACTATGTCGATTTGGATCGTCGCGTCTCTCTTGTGTCAGGAAATTCCGCTGCCAAAGAGCAAGCGACAGATGTCAGTGTTGATTCTCCTGTCGCTGCAGATGCTTCTCCTTCTCCAAGTAATGGTATGAGTGAAGCTGATGAGTATAAAGCCGCTTATGATTTGTTGCGCCAGCGCCAAGTTGATCAATCTTTGGTTGCTTTTAAAGATTATTTAAAAAAATATCCTGACGGTGAGTTTTCCTCTAACAGTTGTTATTGGCTGGGCGAAATTTTCCTGTTAAAAAATCAATTGGCGCAAGCACGTGATTGGTTTGCAAAGTTGTTGCAGGATTTTCCCGACAGTAACAAAGTACCGGATGCCAAATTTAAGTTGGGCAAGGTTTATCATCTAATGGGCGATAAAAAGCGCGCTAAACCGTTGTTGGATGATGCTGCTACTGGTTTAGGTGATTCCGCCCGCCTCGCGAAGCAATATTTAAAAGATAATTTTTAATATTTTTTAAAATTACTCTTTCGCACAAATCGATTCTTCTGTTTTTATCTTTACTAGCGATTTTAATTTCTATTGATTCGCTGCACTCATATCTCCATACTTCCGCATTTTAATATTCTGCGCACGCTGTTGGAGAACTTATGAAAATTTCCGCTGATAAAGTAGTTAGCTTTCACTACAACCTTAATGATGTTGATGGTTCCTTGTTGGAAACATCTTACGATTCTGACCCCACTTTATATCTTCACGGTCATGGTAATATTTTGGCGAGCTTGGAGAGTGCGCTTGAACATAAGGCGGCAGGCGACAAAGTGAGTGTTACCTTGGCTCCAGATCAAGCTTACGGTGAACGTAAAGAAGGTGCGGTGCAACGCATCCCAATTAAACACCTACACAACCATGCCGTATTAAAAAACAAGCTAAAGCCAGGTATAACGGTTCAGGTCAATACCCAGCATGGCCCATGGGAAGCGATTGTATTAAAAGTTGGAAAATTCAATGTGGATATTGATAGCAATCATCCCTTGGCAGGCAAAACGCTCAGTTTTGAAATTGAAGTTGTAGACGTACGTGAAGCCTCTTCAGAAGAGTTGGCGCATGGCCATGCACACGGTGCTGGCGGCCATCATCACAATTGATCGACGACTAGATTATTTCCCCTAACGCTGACAGCTCATGACAAAGCCATTTGCCTACATAGGTTTAGTGAATCCCAAAAGCCCTGAAAATGTGGGCATGGTTATGCGTGCGGCGGGTTGTTACGAGGCGAGGAAAGTATTTTATACCGGAATACGTTTTGATCGTGCCCGTCAGTTTTTTACTGACACTAAAAATATGCACGAAAAAATTCCATTGCAATGTGCAGAGGATTTGCTATCAACTGTGCCAGAAGGAGCGGAGATAGTTGCAGTTGAATTGGTTGAAGGTGCAGCACCGCTGATTCATTTTCATCACCCTGAACAAGCCTATTACATTTTTGGCCCAGAAGACGGTTCGCTCTCACAAACTATTTTGGATGCCAGTGATCACGTAGTCTATATCCCTACGGTTGGCTGTATGAATTTGGCGGCTACTGTAAATGTTGTGCTCTACGATCGGCTTGCAAAATCCGTGGGTTCTGTAATCGAAGATAGGCCGATTGCAGAAAATCGTGATACGAATAGTAGGGCAGTTGTCAGAAAAGGTTAGCCGGTTTGCTCCATCAAGAGGTGCTTCGCTGCAGCAAACGAAACGAATTATCGGAAACTAATCGCGAACCGTTTTTAAACCCTTCAAATAATCTGTTGCGGGCTTTTCGATTTGCGTTACAACTTCATGCTCCGGTTCTACTTCTTCTGCTAGCGGATGCTCAATTTTGATCACTGCTTTCTGAAGCAACATCGAATTGGGGTAGGTGATTAAGTTGCCATCATCGCGGCGCAAGATCACATGGAACATGCTGATCTCTTCAATGATGCCGCACATATCTTCGTCCCTATCTGCAATTTTAATGCGGTCGCCAATACGGTAAGGGAAACCAAAAAAAATAATCATGCTGGCGGTAATGTTACTGAGAATTGACCACTGGGCAAAAAGGCCAACGCCGACTACCGCAAATATGGATGAAAGGAAAACTGATACTTCGCTGTAGCCGAGGCCGAGCAGTAAACAGGTGATTACGATGCAACAAAATACCATGCCCATATTCATCAGTTTAGTAATGTAAGGCACTCTGCCGTCACCTAGGGCTTTTCGCACACTTACATCGTGAATGATTTTGTCTAACAATCGGGATGCCAAATAAAACACCACAATGCAAATGCATGCTAATAAGAGTTTTGTGGTTAGGCTTTCGCTCATAATTTTTTCGTCGATGGTATAAAGGGACAACACGGAAGAACTCTACTTGCTGATTTACTGGAGTTAAACGAGAACTGCTGGGGCCTTGCATCGCTGTATACTAAAGATTGGCGTTGTGATACTCCCGCATGCTGCTGATATGGTCACGCAGTGGCGCACAAATCTAGCGTGCAGTATAAAACCTTTAATCTGAACATGTTGTGAATTTTATGTCAAAACTTACCTGCATTGCCCATCGCGGCGGCCCGTTAATGAACAATCAACCACTTCCGGAAAATAGCTTGGCTGCGATTGCACGCGCCTTGGATGCGGGTGTGGATGCGGTTGAAATCGACATCTACCAAATAGAAGGGGAATTACTGGTCACTCACGACCGCCGTCTAGGGCGAGTGGTATCCGGACAGGGGATTATTACCGATTTACCTTTGGCCTATTTGCGTCAGCAGAAACTAGAGAATGGCGAGCTACTGCCTACTTTACGGGATATTTTGGCGCTGGTAGGCGACCGGGCGTTACTGAATATTGAAGTCAAAGGGGCGAATTGTGTGCCGTTCCTACAGCAGCAATTAGCGGCTTTTGTTAACGATCACCAACTGAGTTTTGAGCAATATATCGTATCTAGCTTCGATCATCAGCAGCTATACAAATGCCTACAAACCATCCC
>DAOORH010000264.1:0-5139 GCA_035389145.1 Cellvibrio sp. | reverse complement strand
GAGGGTTCATCAAAAAATAATAGTTGTGGGTCTAGTGCAATTGCACGCGCAAGCCCCGCGCGTTTGTGCATGCCGCCGCTTAATTCTGAGGGATAAAACTCTTCAAATCCTGCCAAGCCTACCAGCGCTAATTTATAGGCGACAGTTTCGGCAATTTGTTTTTCGCTTAGGTCGGTATAAAGCTGTAAGGGCAGGGCGACATTTTCACCCAAGCTCATACTGGAAAAAAGCGCACCAGACTGAAAGGTAATCCCCCAACTTTTAAGCAATTCCAGTTGAGTATGTTCATCGGCCTTGTAATAGTTTTGGTCGCGATAAAGAACTTCACCTTTTGCCGGAGGAATTAACCCAATCATATTTTTTAGCAAGGTGGTTTTACCGCAACCGCTGCCTCCCACAATAAAAAATATATCGTTTTTATTGATGGTAAAATTTAAATTCTCCTGCACAACTCGGCTGCCATAGCCAATGCCTAGATCTTTTACTGAAATAAATGGCTGATTCTCTGTATTGTTAATTGTTTGCGTCATGGTTAAATCCCTAACTTATCGTAAAGGATATTAAAGGCCGCATCGGCAACCACTAAATACACAATGGCTCTAACCACCGCATTGGTTGCTGCCATGCCCACCGCATTGGAGTCGCGCCCACAATTCAAACCCGCTTGGCAGCCAGCAATGGCAATTAGTATTCCGAAAAATAAACTTTTGACTATGCCTGTCCAAATATCCAACCAATCTACCGCGCCTTGGGTTTGCAAAATGTATTGGGTAAAGCTGACATCCATATTGGCTGCAATTAACGCGCCGCCCGCCATGCCGATAATATCGGCGTAAATACACAACAAAGGCATTACAAAAATTAAAGCGATTAGGCGCGGTAATACTAAAAATTCCATGCTGGAAATACCCATAATCTTTAGCGCATCAATTTCGTCATTAACCTGCATGGTGCCGAGTTGCGCAGCATAGGCGGCACCGGTGCGGCCTGCCATTATAACTGCAGTCATAAGCGCGCCCATTTCACGCACCATACCGAGCGACACCAAATCTGCCACATAAACTTGCGCGCCCAACTGACGTAATTGCACGGAGCCGAGGTAAGCCAGAATCATGCCCACTAATAAACTGATGAGGGTTACGATGCCCAACGCGGCAGGCCCAGCTTGTTGCACAAAATATAAAATATCACTGCGACGGGTTTTGGCTGAGCCGCGCGCCCATCGCAACATGGCAAGTGTTATCTCACCAATAAAGGTTAAGGTAAGATTAACGTCTTGCCCGATGCTGATTATTTTTTTTCTGATGGTTTTTGAAAGCGGAATAGATTCAGTGCTTTTCGCATTTTTGTAAGCGGGAACATCGGTTGCTAATCGGATAAGTTGTTGTAACCCTTGAGGCGCCGCGTTGATATCGAATGCAATATTTTTCTCTTTACACCCATTAGCCACCTGCAGAAGAATTATCGCTAAACTGGAATCCCATTGTCCCAGCTCTGTGGTAATCAATTGAAGCTCAGTCGTATCAGGTGGGATCTGCTCGATAATGGCATTACCTTCAGGCGTATAACCTAAACGCCAATCGCCGCTAACAGCGAGGCTGCAGCGGGTATGGTTTTGCTCGAGATGGAAACTGGCCTCACTCATCTTTTCCCTGCCGAAATTTCGGATCAGCCTAGCATAGGCATGGATAAATCGTTTGTCTGTTCGCCAACTAACCTAAACGATTGCGCACTGGCCAGTCAATTCAATCTTGAAAAACGGTAGGGGTCACGGGTAAATGACAATAGATGAATAGCGATAAATGGAAGGACCATAAGTGAATGATTAACTTTGTTTGATAGGGCTGCATTAGCAAGCTTAGTTGCCTTTAATGCTGGCGAGTAACTCTAATGCGTATTTGCGCTTATCAGGATTATACAAATCGTTAGTGAACATGAACTCATTGATATTCAATTCATTTACGAGATTTTCAAGCGTCAATTTAATTTTTTCAGGGCCGCCAACTGCAGAAAGACCTAAAAAATCTTTCACATGCAATTCTTCCTCTGTGCTCCACAGGCCTTCCATGCTCTCTACGGGTGGCTTTAACCAAAGTGGATTGCCCCTTAACAAGGCTAATATCCGTTGATGGCTGGTGGTGGATAAATAGTTTGCGTCAGCGTCGGTATCCGCAACAATTATTGGCATACCGAGCATTACATAAGGTTTCTCCAAAGCTGCGGAAGGTTGAAATTGTGTTTGATAAATTCGTACGGCTTCACGCATTAATCGCGGTGCAAAATGGCCCGCAAATGCGTAACGTAAGCCTCGTTTTGCGGCGAGTTGGGCACTGAATAAACTCGAACCCAATAACCAAATAGGGACATTTGTGCCTGCTCCCGGAATTGCTTTTAAATTTTGTTCTGGCGTGAGCGGCGCTAACAATTGCTGCAACAAACTTACTTCAGTGGGGAATTGATCAGCTGCGAGATTATCGCGGCGCAATGCACGGCTAGTGATGTGGTCTGTACCTGGTGCACGACCTAAACCTAAATCGATACGATTAGGATACAAACTCGCCAAGGTTCCAAATTGTTCTGCTATCACGAGAGGAGGATGGTTTGGCAACATGATTCCACCGGAGCCAACCCGCAGCGTTTTAGTGCCTCCTGCTATATAGCCAATTAGTACTGCGGTTGCAGAGCTGGCAATGCCCTCCATGTTGTGATGTTCCGCTAGCCAAAACCGATTAAACCCAAGCTTTTCAGCGGCTTGTGCGTAACAGAGCGAATTTTGTAGTGTCTCGCCAATGGTGCCGCCTTCACGGACAGACGCTAGTTCGAGCAGCGAAAAAGGAATATTTTTAAGCATGGGGACAATGTTCTCTTGAGTGCACAGGTTCGCGAGTGCTATAGCAGATATCCTTATTAATGGGGCTGCCAAGTGAATGCTTCAAGTTATGTGGGCAATCAAATCTAACTATTTTAGGGATAAGCATTTTTGTGACCGTCAGTTTTTAGCTGCATCAGGCTGAAAGGTATTCGAGCCGCTTGATTAGGGTTAAAAAATCTCCACCCAAAACATTTTCTAAATGCGTAATTTTTTCGCGGGAAATATCGGCAAGGGTGCGATGATTTTTGCTGGCGAATAAAACATGGCTATTAAATTCCCCCGCGCAAATTATGATTGATGGAAAGAGATCTTGCAGCGTTTTAAAAAATGCGGAATGACGGTCTGGTAATGTGTGGTAATTAATTACCAGCCAGCCCTGTTGGGTGAGAGTGCGTTCGCATTCTACTAAAAATTCTTTTTTCACTTGAATACTGCTCATATCGGCAGCGTCATAGATATCGGAAAAAATAACATCGGTGCTGCAATCCGCATTGGCAATTAATTGTGCTTGCGCATCCGCAATTGAAACCTTAACGCGCTTATCGGTGGGCGTATCAAAATAATCTCTGGCGACTTCAAACACTTGTTGGCGTAGCTCTATAGCGTGAAATTCGCAGTTATCTAAATAATAATGCAAGCTACGCAATAGGCTCCCGCCACCTAAGCCAAGAATAGTTATATGCTTGGGCGTGATAAACCCAAGCGCCAACAACATAATGCGCGTGTATTCGTGGACAAGTTCATAAGGCTTTTCTAAATAAAGGCCACTTTGCTCGTACATAGAATCAAAGCTTAAAACACGGTAGCGTGGATAATCCAAGACTAAAATAGTGCCGAACTCATCGCTTGCGCGGTGAATCAATTTGCCTTGTGACTTAGTTGCGGGCGTTTTGCGTTTGTTCGTCATGCAATACTCAGTCGTCTTTGATTCATATGGCCGCCGCTACAAACGCAATTTCCACTAACATCTTCGGGTCAAGCAATTCCACTTTTACACAGGCGCGCGATGGTGCACAGCCCGCAGGCAGCCAGGCTTCCCACAGAGCATTGAAGGCAGCCGCATTTTCAGCGCGAGTTAGATAAATAGTCGCGGATAGCAAATGTGCTTTATCGCTGCCAATAGCGGCGAGAGTTGCTTCGGCCTGCGCTAAAATTTGTTGGGTTTGATTGCTCATATCTTGTTCAGTATCAGCGGCAACCTCGACAAAATGGGCAATGCCGTTAAAAACGGTGGCGTCAGACCAGCGGGGGGTACTATTTAAACGTTTAATATCCATCGTAATACCTGCGTGATAAACTTCGGGCTTCAAATAATTCGCCCATATTACAACATTCATAACCCTTGACTTAGAAATCGCACTTATGGCTTTCTCCCACATCATTGCTCACCGCATTCAACGCTCGCAACCCACCGAATCTGCTCAGCTGCAATTGCGCCCAGAGGTGTTTGGCCCAAGCGGAAAATTGGATGAATTGGGCTACGAATTAAAAGTCAACTTTATTCGCAAAGGCGGAAAGTTTTATGGGCGCTTTTCCGATGAAACTGTGGAGTTTCCATTTGCTTCTTGGTTAAAAGAATTTCGCGAAGATCGCTTGGGTTTTGAAAGCTTTACTCACAAAGCCATGAAACAATTTGCTTACGCGATTGAAAAGACAGAGATCACCTTTGACGCCTATGTATTTTTTCTGATCGAAAAAATTGAAGCGGGCGATTCGCTTTATGTGTTTGTCGTTGAACATACTCATAGCTTGTATCTGGATGCTGATCTCGCTATAAGCGATAGCTGCTTCTTAAATTCCGCTAAATTTACTTTGGCGACAAAAATTAATATGCAGGATTTGGAGGCGGGCGAGTCAGTAACTTACCTTGCTATTTTGCGCGAGCGCGGTGAAAAAGAAATATCCGATGCCTTTACAGAGTTCGTCGGCTTTAGCGATAAACACGATGTTAAAAGCGATACTGTCGAGTTTTTAAAAATCGTTGATAACTTCACCGAAGCGCTCGATGAAACCACCGCGAAAATGACCCGCAGTAAAGTGGTGGATTATTGTTTAGAACAAAATAAAGCCGGTAAGAGTGTGGTGATTAAAGATCTCTCTAACACCCTGTCTGAAGAGCTTAAAACCTACGAGCCAGACCATTTCTCGCGCTATGTAGAATCTACCCAGGATCACATTAAAACCGAATTTATTCCCGATACCAGCCAAGTGCGCAGCTATGCGCGCATTAGTGGTCGAAATGACTCGTTGAGTATGAGTTTTGATGC
>DAOORH010000263.1:0-5187 GCA_035389145.1 Cellvibrio sp. | reverse complement strand
ACCCTTAGGCGACTCAAACCAATCTTGATATTTTTTGTGCACACCGCGTCTTAATACCTGCGAATAATCTTCCATAGTATCCACACCGACCAAGACCACCACAATGACGATGGACAGCTTGATCGCCACCACGTCATAGCCAAGCGCGATACACACGCCAATCGCCGCTAATGACCAAATAGTGGCTGCAGAGGTTACACCCAAAACCATTCCATCGCGCGCTAGCATCACCCCCGCACCTAAAAAGCCGATGCCAGTAATAACTTGTCCGATAATTCGCGAAGGGTCAGTCGCCGCAGTGGATACCAACATAGACGCCGCGATAAAAATATAAGTGCCAAGCGTAATTAATGCCGAGGTACGAATGCCTACTGGCTTGCCGCGTATTTGACGCTCTAACCCAATAATGGCACCGCACAATACTGATGTGCCCACCGCCTGCCATTCAAAAGGGGCAATTGAAATAAGTTCTGCGTAGGTCATTAGCAGCTCCACTCTCGCATTGAAAAATTAATGCAAACCCATTGCGGCTTTCACAATGATTTTTTTCAGTTCTGTTAATGAGTTTAGCTGGCGCATGCCGGAATTGCGCAACCACGTAAGCATTAATGATTCGCTGCCGAACAAACGCTTAAAGGCTTCCATTGCAGACATCATGATTAAATTGCCCGCTAAACGTTGGCGCTGATAGCGGCGCAAAATGGAAAAATCGTTTAAAGGAACTTTGCGTATGAGCGCGCGTTCGATTTCTTGCGCAAGCGCGATCACATCCAACAAACCTAGATTAACGCCCTGCCCAGCCAAAGGATGAATATTGTGTGCAGCATCGCCAACTAAAACGATATTGGGCTGGATGTAAGTTTTTGCGTGACGCTGGCGAAGCGGAATTGCGAAGCGTTCCGCCGTATGAATGATCTTGCCGAGTTTATGTTCAAACGCAAAACCTAAACGCGCGCAAAATTCGGCATCATTTAATTGCATTAACTCATCTGCTAATTCAGTTTCTGCAGACCAAACAATCGAACAAAAATGCTTTTGATTCGTTGTAGATAAGGGTAAAAACGCGAGTGGCCCTGTGCGCATAAAACGCTGCCATGCAGTTGCTTGATGAGGCAATTCTGTTTGCACAGTGGTAACTATGGCCTTATGGCCGTAATCCCATTCGCGGGTTTCAAATGCTGCCAACTCACGTACTTTAGATTGGGCACCATCGGCAGCAATTAATAAATTAGCCGTAATCAATTCGCCGTTATCTAACTCAATCTGAACTTTTGCATCACGTACTAAATTTACAATCTTGGCGGGTTGAATCAAGGTGATATTTGAATGCTCTGCTATTTTTTTTCGCAGCGCAGTCACTATGACTGAATTCTCAACGATATGACCTAGATGATTTTCGCGCACTTCGGCGCAATTGAAATGAATATCCCCCGTGCCTTCACCATCCCACACGTGCATATCGCGATAGGCGCAAGCGCGGCTTTGAAGAACTTCACTCCAGATGCCAATTTTTGCTAATAGATGTTGCGACGCTTGAGTCAATGCCACTACACGCGGATCAAAATGTTCACCTTCAAAATGCTGGGCATCGCCGCCCGCTTCAATTAAAGCAATGCGTAAATCTTGTGCATTGCTTTCCTGGGCGATGGCGCAAGCAAGGTTGCCCCCTACAAGACCGGCACCGACTATGACAATATCAAACGTCTGTGTCATAGAAATTTTGCTCCCGCTGTACCCATTGTCTGCGCCGCGAATTGTGATTTCACCGCGGGCAATAAATCCAAACCTATAAAACCTAAATGCCGCAATGCGATTAGCGGCAGGGATGAGCTAGAAAACATGCGCACTAATTTATCGCTAAATTCTATGGTGAGTGTTTGATCCAAGGCTTGGCGATCTAGATAATCTTGCAACACGCTTAATTCACCGATTTGTTTACCTGCAGCTTCACCTTGAATCAAGGCATCCACCAAGCACACACAATCGCGAAGTGATAAATTAAAACCCTGACCCGCAACCGGATGTAAAAAATGCGCGGCATTGCCAACCAATACAATATGCGAACGAATTTGCTCGCTGGCCGTTACCAATTTTAATTCATAGGCCTGACGCTGACTGACGCGTGTGAATTTTCCTAAGCGATTGCCAAAACGAGTTTGTAGATGCAGCAAAAAATCTGCATCACTTAGCTCAACAATTTCTGCCGTTTGATCGCGCGGCAAGGTGAGTACCAATGCAGATTCTTTAGCAGTTGCGGATTCACCGAGTGGCAAAAGTGCGAGCGGGCCTTGCGGCGTGAAGCGCTCATAGGCGACACCCTTGTGCGCTTCACCGTAAGCGATATTGGCAATCAACGCAGTTTGGCCGTAATCCTTACTATTGGAATCAATACCCAAACTTTTACGCAAAGGCGAATCACCGCCATCGGCGACTACGGCGAGTTTTGCAGTTAAGTCAAAAACGTCATCGCCAGATTTAACGATTAGCTGCGCACCTGCCTGCTGCGGAATTAATTTCTCCACACGTACAGGTGCAAACAAATGGATATTGGTTTTAGTACGCAGTTGCGCCAAAAGTACGCGGCCAATCCACGCGTTGGGAATCACATAACCAACGGCATCTAAATCGTAAGAACTGGCATCAATTAAGCCACCCATAAAATGGCCGGCATCGCTCACATGAACTTGAGAAATTGCAGTCGCGTGTTTTGCTAAATTTTCCCACACACCAAGCTCGCGCAGAATTTCTATGCTGCCTTGGGCGATTGCGGTAGAACGCGAATCGAAACTGGGTTGAAATTGTGTTTGATCAACATCGGCAAATGGCTGAGCTTCTAATAACGCGATTTGCCAATCAGGTTTTTGCTCGGCAAAGAGTAGCGCTAGGCTTGCGCCTACCATGCCGCCACCGATGATGGCGATATCGAGATCTTTCAATAAAAAGTGACTTTGATTCATCAAACAGTCGCCATCAAAGCTTCAATTTCTTTCACTGTCTTAGGAACATCTTTCGTTAGCACTTCATTGCCATCTTTGGTAATCACCACATCGTCTTCAATGCGAATACCTATGCCGCGCCATTTTTTGGCGACGCGTTCGTTGTCAGGCGCCACGTAAATGCCGGGTTCAACGGTCATCACCATACCGGGTTCTAGCACGCGCCATTCACCGCCAACTTTGTAATCGCCAACGTCGTGTACATCCATTCCCAACCAGTGGCCAGCGCGGTGCATATAAAATTCTTTGTAGGCTTCGGTTTTAATTAATTCGTCTACATCGCCTTCGAGTAAGCCAATTTTTACTAAACCTTCGGTAATCACTTTTACGGTCATTTCGTGTGGGTCATTCCAATGATTACCGGGTTTGGCTACTGCGATAGCATCGAGCTGTGCTTGCAAACAAATTTCGTAAAGGGCTTTTTGTTCGGGTGAAAACTTTCCGTTAACGGGAAATGTTCGGGTGATATCTGCAGCGTAACTTTCTAATTCGCAACCGGCATCAATTAAAACCAAATCACCATTTTTTAAGGCAGCGCTATTTTCAATGTAGTGCAGTATGCAGCCGTTTTTGCCACCACCGACAATAGTGTTGTAGGCAGCGAAACGCGCGCCGCTCATTTGAAACTCGTGCATGATTTCTGCTTCGAGCTGATATTCCATTACCCCCGGTTTTGAAAATTTCATAGCGCGCACATGAGCACGCGCGGAAATTTCACCGGCTTCTTTCATTACGCGCAATTCGGCAGCGCTTTTGAATAAACGCAATTCATTTAGGAAGTGGCTGAGATCTAAAAATTCACCCGGCGGTGTTGCGCCTGAGCGAACTTTGGCACGAATGGTGTTGACCCAATCCATCACTTGTTTATCAAATTCGCTGTCTTTGCCCATCGCATAGTAAACGCGCTCGCGGCCTTCAATTAAGCCGGGCAAAATATCGTCGATATCGTCGATAGGAAATGAATCGTCTGCATCGTATTCGTTAATCGCACCTTCGGGACCCGCGCGATAGCCATCCCAAGTTTCGCGTTCGCGATTACGTTCGCGCACAAATAAAACATATTCGCCGTGTTCACGGCCGGGAATTAATACGAGTACCGCTTGAGGTTCAGCAAAACCAGAGAGATAAAACAAATCGCTGTCTTGGCGATAATGGTGTTCCGTATCGCGGCTGCGAATGCGCTCGGGCGCAGCAGGCACTATGGCGATACTGTTCGGTTCCATCATCGCCATTAAGGCTTTGCGGCGACGCGCGAATTCTTGTTTGCTGATTCTCATAGCGGTTCTCTTTATTGTAGGAGCGGCTTTAGCCGCGAAGCCCTGAATATTCGCGACTAAAGTCGCTCCTACAGTGAGTTTGTACCTTAATTCAGGTTAGCGGATATTTAATTAATGTATTGAATCTGACGCCGGTGCTGCAATGGCATCTGCAGATGCTTTGTTGGTTTGCGCGGCGTATTCTAAAAATAAAGATGCGGCGAGTTGGCGCACGTATTCGGTCACTTCCATATAATCCGCTTCGTCGGATTCATCGCCATCTTCTACGGCAATTTGCGAAATCGCAGCGAGATCACGCAAACCGTCTTCGGCGTCTTCCGCCAAAATACGCGCAGTTGCACCCGCCGAACCGAAGCCGGTTAAGAAACCATAACACCATTGGCCCAGGGTCGCCGTGCGCTGGCTCAAGTCAGTATCATCATCCGGCAATAAAAGTTTGAGTCCAAAACCATCACGCAATTGCTGCAAGCTGACGTGATAAAGGTTGGTGAGCGCTTCGCGAACTTTTTCGTCAGGCGCTTGGGTGAAATCTAGGAATTCTACGGCATCCAGCAGCCAACGGATTTCCGTTAATTCTGCGCCGCCACTTAATTTTCCGCAGAGGAGGCCGTGCAATTCTGAGGGGCTATTGATAGCGCCGAGGGGGGCGATAAGGTTGCAGAAATCGTCGAAGTTAATGCTATCTGGGACAAGAGATTGTTCAGTCATGGGTGTAAATAACCAATAAATAGTAGAAAGAGAATGCTATCACGATGCATCGCCTAATCCGCGCCTTTCTCGCATAAATGCCGCCAACAAGCGGCTTGGTATTGGTACGGGCGAATTTTCGACCAGTCCTCGAATTCACTTTAAATCTACTCGCTAAGGCGCTGCGGCGATTGACCCTTGCCAAGTCCCGCAATATAGTGGCTCAC
>DAOORH010000262.1:0-5211 GCA_035389145.1 Cellvibrio sp. | reverse complement strand
ATTGATAATATTTTCCTGAGAAGCATTAAGAGCAAAAGAAACTGTATTGTTTGGTATCCGCTCTCTTTGCTTCAGCCAATCGATACCATCATAATTTTTAAGTGAGCTCGACATAAAACAATGATTAACAAAATTATTCTCAGACACGATGATTGCCACTGGATCACGGGTACATTGCGTGAACCGAATTGCAGTTGCATGTAACGAAGTTTTACATAGCGCCGCAAGACTGATTATTGCGTCCAGTCCAGTTCCGGCACGTGATAATTCTGGAAAAAATAGCTGACGAGGCATTAAGAATCCAGCAGCAAATCGATCCGCCTCTGTTTCATATTTCTCCACAGAAGAAAATCCAGCGCGAGACACGTGCGAGCCTGCATCCCCTATGACGGCATCCACATGCCCAGGTAAAAAGTAGTGCCCGAGCTCATGAGCAATACTAAAATTTTCAAATCCCTCATTCTCATGATGGGTCGCGTATGCAATAGCAAATTCGTTCCCGTATCTCACAAGCATTCCTGAACATCCTGCATCATCCATTGACTTAGCAACGACGCTTATTCCGTGATTCTCTGCAATTTTTTTAGGAATAATCGGCAATGTAGTAATTTGCAAACGTTTAATTGTTGCTTCACCTGCTTGAGAGGCAAACGCATAAGGATCGGTTTTACTCATTTTTGTTTTTTTCCTTTGCTCTATTAGCCAGCATTGTAATGAGATCATCAGCCATTCGGCGATCAGCACTATCAAGTGATTCATAATGACGATGAAGCCTGTCTGCACCAGCCAGCTCTTTAAATTCGCTTACTCGTCCTAGAAGGTAGTCTGTCGTAACATCTAAGCTGTCCGCTAGGATACGAAGATTATCAAAAGAAGGCTTGCGGGCACCTGTTTCAAAATGTGAAATTGCGGAAGGTTGCATTCCAGTTGCTTTGGCTAAATCAGCCTGATTAAACCCTCGATATTCGCGCGCGATGCGAAGGCGAGATGGGAAGACAGAGGAAGGTGCAGGAGGGCTTGACTCTTTCATGACGAATCCGTATATTTACAAGTGACGAGAAGGTCATGACCCCAAGGGTCTTTATTTTTATCTTGGAACATGACGAATTCGTAATATTCTATATGACGCACCTTGCGTACGCAAGGAAGGAGATTGAGATGGCAGATGTACAAGTTACGTGTATAACTAAACCCAACCCTAACAGTCCGCACGAACATATTACTCATCTTGGTAATCCAGCAGGTAATTGGATTTGGCCCCGAGATCAAGTAATTCAAAGCATAGACGCAAAGACCAATACTTTTTATGTGGCTGATCCAGCTACTAATAAGCGCGCATACATCGGAGTGGTTCGAGAGACAGGGAAATTACCCTATCTGCGTACTCACGCTGATGGGAGCTGGAATAACAATTTGCTGTCCCTAAATCAATGCTCATTGAGATAATCCCAAAAACCTATAGGAGGTTAATATGAAGACGATGAAACCTGGTCAAAACACAGGAAGTAAAGGTGGAATATTTCAGGAAGTGGGTCCACGGGGCGGTAAAGTTTCAAACTTCTCTACCGTTGCAGATAATCGGCAATTGCCCCCAACAACAAAGCCTGGGCATTCTTGGGAACAGGTAAAAACTACGCCAGACAGCAAGCGTTAGGTAGAAACTTTTCAAGCAAAAGGAAATTGCTTGAATTGAAATATGACTCAATCTTGATGTGGTCACTTCATGGACGAAATCACACCGGATAGAGAATTAGGCCTAAACAGAAGGGCAACAACTCTTTTGCAAATGAGAATCATTTGCTATGGACAAAATCGGGGTTTTGTTTAAAGTTAACCTTTAATCTGTCCACAAAAAAACCATCAGCATGCTGATGGTTTTTTTGCACCTTTACTTACGTGATGATGGGTTCAAAACTATCCGGCTTAGATAAGGCCGCATAGGTCAAGTTGAGGTATAAATTCAAGATATGTGGCGACTGTTGAAAAAATATTTCCAAGAAGCGTGTGCTGTTTGGTAACTTGTCTTTATAAACCTCAACACAATAGGCTTTAGCCGCTCGTTCAATAACTTCACTAAAAACAATAGGACGCTTGAATTTTGCGTCTGTATTGGTTGTACAGTATTGGGTAAACGCATAAAGTGCTTCAACAACTACGCTCTTATAGTAGGCCGGGTGAAGTTGATGCGTTAACTGATCAATGAGAAGCGCGAAGCTTTCCTCTCCGGGCGTCATGGAGCTGCGCGTCATTTCACAATCCAACACAAAACTCTCGGGTGCAGACTGGCCGAACACCAGTTTCTTTGCATGACTTAGGCTATTCCAAATTTCTTTTAGGAAATGATTGTCAAAATGAGTGATAAGCCCGCGCGCCAAACGCCATTCCATCCAGTCGGTGTTGGCTGAATCAGCGGCAACAATTTCACCCATCATTGCATATTCATCGTGATGCACTTTGTAAGGCACAATATGATTAATGCCTTGGGCAAAAACTTTAGTGCGTGAAATTAATACGTTTTTAAGCTTCTTGTAGATTTTTGCTGGCGACTGTAGGCCAATCCATTCCAGCATACTGACGTCTTCTGCATCGTCCTTATCCATCGCAAATAACATAAGGAAGTTACGAAGCTGAATTGAGCGCAAACCATCAAATAGTTTTGGCTCTGTGCGTATCAAGCTACCAATTGCAGATAACAGCTCCAGCACCAAGGTTCGTTCTAACGGATCATCAAAATTGTGATTAATACCTTCAAAGAACTCTGTGTTAGAAAATGATTGATCTACTTTTAATTCAATAAAATTATTGTCGCCAACAGTGATGGATAAATTCCGTGAAGCGATAACCGTTAAACTGTCGCCCAGATCAACCGGAGAATAATTCATTTTCGCAAAGCAATAACGAGCCAACAGCCAGTTGTTTTTGCTTTGAGCGCGATAATAAATTTCTTTAATAAAGTCACGAATGGTTATATTAGTATTCAGTCCATCAATAACAAAATCCATAGGGCGATCAGTTAAATACGCAACTGATTTTCTAAAGTTAATAATGTCATTTTCAGTATTAAAATTTGTTAAAATATTTTTGGGAATGGCTTCCAGCCAAGTACAATCCAGCTCTTTATCGAGCAAGGTGCTGGATTCGTTGAGTGAAGTAACGGAATCAACATGAAAGTAGGGGATGCTTAATTGATTAACACGCGATGCTCTAAAAGCCAAATTTGCTGAGGCATAGCCCACATACTCTTGTTCTGTGCGCAATTGATAATCGCGAAACATCGCAAATAGACTATTTACATCCGGAATTTTGCAAAGCTTTTTGTCGACCAAGAATGAGAAAACGGCAACTTCCGAACTCAACCAATGTTTATGAATGTACTGAATTTCTTGGGTAACATATTCGATCACCATTTGCGAATCAAACATGCGGTAATCTTCTTTCTCGCTTTGTAGCCAACTTAAACACAAATAAACTTTATTATTGATTTCGTGTGCTTGCGAAGTTGTAAGGCTTTGCAAACGGCGGCGAGGGCGGCCGGTTAAACCAAGCGCTTTGTTTTTACCTACGTGCGCATAAGCTTCCATCAGGCTCGGTGCACTGACTACGGCCATTGGTTTTATGTCTTGAATCGTTTCTGCAATAACGCCTTGTTTAGCAAGTGCAGCTTTCACTTCTTCTGTTTCAGCAAGTACGACCAACGCAATTTGCGATTTTACAAACTTGGTTGAGCGGCGACGCATTTTTAAAGGGTCTAAATCTTCTGTACGCAGCAAACCTTCGTCCATCATCAGGCCGGTTAAATACAAACTTTGCGCCCACACTAGGGGGACGTTTTCATTAGGAAGACGTGGCTGCGAACGCGGATTTTTCTTTTCCGCATCAATATTCTCTTGGGCAACATAATAGAGTTCAGGCAATAGACCTATGCCATCCTCATGCACCATCAAGGCTTCAAGTTTTTTGCGATAATGTTTTGCAGTTGCTTCGCTCCCATCAAAGAGCGCACTAATATACAAGTAGGTAAAAAATAGTGGCCACTCAGATTCAATGTTTTCAAATTTACCTAATTCAGTTTGCTCGTAATAAATACGCGAGCTTTCTTCCACAACGGTTTGGTGCCCATCTAATAAAAAGCGTTTGCAACCGTAGTTGCCGCCAAGCTTGGTTAAAATGGAATCGCGTGTTTGAGTCGCCAAGGTTTCTTTGCCCACTGCGAATGCAGGGAAACCAATAATACTAAGCAGCGCACTATCGACTTCTTTTGAAAGCGATTCGCGCGGCAAGAGTGAGGTGAGGGTGGTTCTCGCTAGAGAAATAGCATCAGCAATAACATGAATAACGCCGCGTTTGGATGAGTGCTCACCATAGAGATTAAAACCATCCAAGGCCTGCAATGCCGCCTTAGCCATACCTACCGAGCTGGCGTTAATTTCAGTTCGGCCATTATTAACTTTGTTGCCGCGTTCCCATATGCCGTAATCAGGCATGCGATAAGCGCTGGAAATGTAATAAACCAAGTTTTGAATAAAATCGACTTCGTCATTGGTGCACACAATGCGCAAGCCCGATGCTGTCATTTGAGCCAGCATCAATAAATAAAGCGAAGTCGCGTCAATTTGTAAATGGCCCCAGGCATTATCCGCAACGACCGGTAAACCTGTTGCGGTATCGTATTTTGCGTGCAAGGCATCGATGTTATTGAGCGTATGCTTGAAAGTTTCAACTTTTTGCGCCTGACGCATCATAGATTGCATCAAGCCGCGCATTAGTTTGATGGTGGATTGTTCCAGCTGATCGCTTTTATTGGTTTCGCCTTGGCGCCTATAGGCAAGGCCAAGACCCCAAACACAGATAATTGAATAAACGTTATCGCGCACCCATGCGTCAGTATAGTCGCCATGAATATTAACGCTGGTACTCGCGGGTAAAAGACCTGTAACGGGATGTTGTCGGCTCAGAATGACTGTTTCTACTTCAGCGTATAAGCGCTCTAACAGTTGTGAATGTTTCATAGTAAACCGTGTTTATGAATTATAAGGATATGGTATTGATGAAGAGGCAACACCTTCGAATGAAGGAGTTTAGCCTATATCTATAAACATATAAGTACGGGTAGATCGGTACAACCGACTCTTCATATTCAATTTAACATAATATACATTATGCGCACTCAGTGCTTTCACCCTTGAACCTTTCGCTACGCTCAAGAACCAA
>DAOORH010000261.1:0-5220 GCA_035389145.1 Cellvibrio sp. | reverse complement strand
ACCAAACCCATGTAGAAAACAATGGTTTGTGTTGGATTCGCTAACTCAGGCCATTGCAGGTTAGACTCGTCCGACTTTAAATGGCCCGTCACAAACCGCACCGACTGCGCGTAATCGCGATGGGTCAATGGAATACCAGCATAGGCCGCACATCCAGATGCGGCTGTGATGCCAGGCACAACTTGAAAAGGGATATTGTTTTGTGCCAGCAATTCAATTTCTTCGCCGCCACGACCAAAAATAAAGGGGTCACCGCCCTTTAAACGCAAAACACGCTTGCCCTCTTTAGCCAAATCCACCAATAACTGGTTAATATTTTCCTGCTGCATGGCGTGTTCGCTGCGGCGTTTGCCCACGTAAATACGCTCGGCATCCCGACGCACCAATTCCATAACACCATCAGAAACCAAGCGATCATACAAAACCACATCAGCCTGCTGCATTAAGCGCAAAGCTCGCAGTGTTAACAACTCCGGATCACCGGGGCCGCCACCGACCAAATAAACTTCGCCCTGAGTGATGCTTTGATCTTCTTGGGCAATTTCTGTAGCGATAATTTTTTCAGCCGCTTCTTCTTGGCCATTTAAAACCAATTCAGCAACAGGACCTTGCAGAATTTTTTCCCAAAAGCGACGACGACTATCACCATCGTCAAAACGTGCTTTAACACGATCACGCCAGCTGCTAGCGATTTGTGCGAGCCTGCCGTAACTGGTGGGAATTAAGGTTTCCAACTTCGCACGAATTAAGCGCGCTAGCACTGGTGATTCACCACCGCTGGAAATTGCGATAACCAAAGGCGAGCGATCAATAATAGCGGGAGTAATATAAGTACAAAGCGCAGGGCTATCCACAACATTTACGGGAATATTTTTAGCTTTCGCATCATGAGATATTTGCTCGTTAAGCGGTTCAATATCCGTTGCGGCAACCACAATCACGCAATCATCAATATCGCTGGCTTGATACTTTCGTTCAAACAACTCACCGTTATTTTGCGCAACTAGCTCACGTAACTCGGCAGAAATATCCGGCGCCACTACGCGCAAGCGAGCGCCAGCTTTTGAAAGCAAGCGACCTTTGCGAGTCGCAATATCGCCACCGCCCACCAATAAACAAAGGCGGTTTTTTAAATCGAGAAAGACGGGGAAGTAATCCATAAAATATCCGCTGAGCGATGATGTAAAGGTTGTAGCAACAGCCATTATCTGCACGTATTAAAAAGACAAGCTAATTTTGCACATGATAACATGCGGCCATAACGCCAAATAGGCAGCAAGACAACTCTTTAGGTGTTCCATGACCAACGATTTACGACACAGACTTTACCGAATTATTTTTGGTACGGACACACGTGCAGGCAAGCTGTTTGATGAAGTACTTATTTTCACCATACTTTGCAGCGTGGCAGTGCTTATGCTGGATTCAGTAGTGACTATTCACAACAGCTTCCATCGAGCGCTGATTGTTCTGGAGTGGGTTTTTACCTTAGTTTTCACTTTAGAGTATGTCACACGCATTTATTGCTCTCCCAATCGCTGGAAATATATCTTTAGCTTTTACGGTCTGATTGATCTGCTATCCATTTTACCAACCTATCTCAGCTTAATATTTCCCGGAACAAACTACTTACTCATTATTCGGTTGTTACGCGTATTGCGAATTTTCCGAATATTTAAATTAGTACGCTATCTTAATGAAGCCAACCTTTTAGCCACTGCAATTTATCAGGCGCGTCGCAAAGTTCTACTATTCTTTTTTGTTGTTTTAAATTTGGCGATCATTTTCGGTTCGCTGATGTACATAGTCGAAGGTCCTGAGAATGGTTTCACCAGTATCCCACGCAGCATCTATTGGACAATTGTTACTATTACTACCGTAGGCTATGGAGATATCACACCCAAAACTCCTTTAGGGCAAGTTATTGCATCGATTGCAATGTTAACCGGCTATTGCATCATCGCCGTACCAACAGGCATTTTCACCGCTGAACTTGCACACGAAATGCAACGAGAGCGAAATTTAATTGTATGCCCTAATTGCGGTAAAAATGGCCACGAAAAAGACGCAGCTTTTTGTAGTTCTTGCGGCAGCGAGGTAAACAACCCAAACAAGTAAAGTGCGGAACTCTCAGAAGGCTTAATTGAAAAGAGGAAATAAAGAGTGCGTAAATAAAAAAATGGGTATAACACGCGCCATACCCACCTTATAAAATATTTAAGTAAACCTAATCGCTTATTTTTTAACAGGCACCAGCTCTTTCACCCCACCCATATAGGGTTGCAATACCTCTGGAATTTCTACACTGCCATCGTCGCGTTGGTAATTTTCCAATACCGCCAACAAGGTGCGACCAACAGCCAAACCTGAACCGTTAAGAGTATGCAGCAGTTCTGGTTTGCCAGTTTCTTTATTGCGGTAGCGCGCCATCATGCGGCGGGCTTGGAAATCGCGGAAGCTGCTGCATGATGAAATTTCGCGGTATTTATCTTGCGATGGAACCCAAACTTCGATGTCGTAAGTTTTAGCGGATGAGAAGCCAATATCACCGCCACACAAAATTACGGTGCGGTGTGGCAAACCCAGCTTTTGCAAAATCACTTCGGCGTGACCCACTAAACTTTCTAAAGCAGCATCTGATTCTTCTGGGCGAACAAATTGTACCAATTCCACTTTCTCAAATTGGTGCTGACGAATCATACCGCGCGTATCGCGGCCATAGCTGCCCGCTTCTGAACGAAAGCAAGGTGAATGACACACTAGCTTAATGGGCAGTTGCGAATCTTCCACAATCTCATTGCGGTAGATATTGGTCACAGGCACTTCTGCAGTGGGAATTAAATAGAATTCGCGGTCATCTGTGAGTTTAAATAAATCTTCTTCGAACTTAGGCAATTGCCCTGTACCAAACAATGAGTCACGATTCACTACAAAGGGCACGTTAACTTCTTCGTACCCATGCTGATTAATGTGCATATCCAACATGAATTGCGCGAGCGCACGATGCAAACGCGCTACACCGCCGCGCAATACGGCAAAGCGAGTACCGGTAATTTTAGTACCCACTTCAAAATCCAAACCGCCTAAATCTGCTCCCAAATCTACGTGATCTTTAATGGGAAAATGGAAGCTACGCGGCATACCCCAACGACGTACTTCTACGTTATCTTCGTCACTTTTGCCTTCAGGCACTTCGTCTGCGGGGGTGTTGGGAATTGCGTTTACAAACTCATCCCATTCCGCTTGAACTTTTACCAACTCTGCTTCGGCATTGGTTAATGCTTGTTTGATGTTTTCGACTGCTTGCATCAAGGGCGCCACATCTTCACCGGCCTGTTTGGCCTTACCGATCGCTTTTGAGCGCGTGTTGCGATCTTGCTGTAAGGCTTCGGTTTTAATTTGAATGGCTTTGCGCGTTTCTTCTAGCGCATTGATACGAGCGACATCTAATACAAGACCACGCTTGCTTAAGGCAGCGGCAACAGCTTCGGGATTATTGCGGAGTAATTTTGAATCTAACATGATGAGTAATTTCTGTTATAAAAGTTGAAATGAAAAGTTAAAAAAGAGTCTGTAATAATCAAAATAATTTTTGCGTTAACTGCATACCAATAAACGCGAACAGCAAACCTAAAACGACAGAGCTTGCTGCATAAAAAATTGCGCTAAACACATGACCTTCTTGCCATGTTTGCAATATCTCTAACGAGAAGGATGAGAAGGTCGTAAAACCACCCAAAATTCCCGTAATGAAAAATAGCCGCCATTCAGCAGGAATCAATTGTTTTTCTACTATCACGACATAGGCAACGCCGATTAAGAACGAGCCTAAAATATTCACAATAAAAGTGCCAATGGGAAAACGAAAATTCAGCATAGGTGTTAAATAGCCCACGGCCGCGAAACGCGCCATTGAGCCGAGAGCCCCACCGATTGCGATCATTAACCATTGCATCATTTACTTCTCAATTTTAAATAACCCCCTCCCAACCTCCCCCTTGAAAAGCGGGGAGGAGCTGCCTCGACTCCGAACTTATTACGGAGTGAATACCAAGTCCCTCCCTTTAGCAAAGGGAGGTTAGGAGGGATTTGAAATCTTTAAATCCCCCTAGCCCCCTTTTTCAAAGGGGGGACTTTTAGCCCCTCCCCTCTTTTCAAGGGGGAGGTTGGGAGGGGGTTATTTTCTATAACGCTGCTTTTTACTTTGCTTATCCAACTCGCGAAAATGCGCGAGCTTTTCTTTAATTTTTAATTCCAAACCGCGTTCGACGGGCTGGTAGTAACTCGCATCCGCCAACTCTTCGGGTAGATACTTTTCTCCCGCTGCATAAGCACTCGGCTCATCGTGGGCGTAGCGATATTCGGCGCCGTAATCCATGGATTTCATCAGTTTGGTTGGCGCGTTGCGTAGATGTATGGGTACATCGTAAGCAGGCTGCGAGCGAACATCGGCCATAATTTGGTTGAACGCATTATACACAGCATTACTTTTTGGCGCTGCCGCGAGATAAACCACAGCTTGAGCGATGGCCAATTGGCCTTCGGGGCTGCCAAGACGTTCTTGTACATCCCAAGCGGCGAGGCAAAGCGGTAGGGCTCGCGGATCGGCATTGCCTATATCTTCACTTGCCATACGCACTACGCGGCGGGCGATATAGAGCGGATCACAGCCACCATCCAACATGCGGGCTAACCAGTAGAGCGCACCATCGGGCGATGACCCGCGTACAGATTTATGTAAGGCGGAGATTTGTTCGTAGAAAATATCGCCGCCTTTATCGAAACGGCGCACATCACTGGCGAGAACTTCGGCGAGCACATGCTCGTTGATAACTTTGTGGTCGCCCTCTTCGTCAGCCAAATCTGCTGCAATCTCTAACAAGTTAAGCGATTTACGTGCATCACCATCGGCAGCTTGCGCAAGGGTCATCAAACTATCTGGATCTATACGAATATCGCTCGCACCTAAACCGCGCTCTTTATCATCCAGCGCTTGCTGCAAAACCTGCTGCAACTGTTCCGGCTGCAAGCCGCGCAATACGTATACGCGGCAACGCGAGAGCAATGCGTTATTCAATTCGAAGGATGGATTTTCAGTGGTTGCACCAATAAAAATAAAAGTGCCGTCTTCTACGTAGGGTAAAAACGCGTCTTGCTGGTAGAAGTTATATAACCCAGAATTTCGTATGTTAGCACCGAGTGAGTGAGTGAAAAATCAAT
>DAOORH010000260.1:3142-5238 GCA_035389145.1 Cellvibrio sp. | reverse complement strand
CCGCGGATTTCGTGAATGCCTATATTCTGGGTAGTGTGGGGCACACCGGAGCAATCGTCGGCGCTTGTGCTTCCTTCTTGTATAACTTACGCGCTGCGGTTGAAGATATTGTTTCGGGCAAATGTCGCGTAGCTGTGGTTGGCAATGCCGAAGCGCCAATCTTGCCAGAGATTATTGACGGCTATGCCACTATGGGTGCGCTGGCGAGTGAAGATAAGCTTAAGAAGCTTGATAACGCCGACGAAACAGATCCGCGTCGCACCAGTCGCCCCTTCGGAGAAAATGCCGGTTTTACTATGGCAGAAGCAAGTCAATATATTGTGTTGATGGACGATGCCTTGGTAATTGAGCTGGGAGCCGATATCCATGGCGCTGTGAGCGATGTGTTTATCAATGCCGATGGCTTCAAAAAATCTATCTCAGCCCCAGGTCCCGGCAACTACATTACCATGGCCAAAGCCGTAGCGGCTGCGCGTGCGTTAGTGGGTGATGAATCGGTGCGTGAACGTTCCATGATCCAAGCACACGGTTCAAGTACCCCGCAAAACCGCGTGACTGAATCGCAAATTTTTGATCAAGTAGCGCAAACTTTTGGCATCACCAATTGGCCTGTATCTGCTGTTAAGGCCTATGTCGGGCACTCATTGTCTGCAGCGAGCGGTGAGCAGTTGGTTTCTACTTTAGGTATTTTTAAATACAGTTTGATTCCTGGGATCAAAACTATCGATAAGGTTGCCGATGATGTATTTGCCGATCGCCTAAGCATCTCTATCGCTGATGTTGACCGTAAAAACTCACCTATAGATGTCGCCTTCCTAAACTCCAAAGGCTTCGGTGGCAACAACGCTACGGCAAACGTATTGGCGCCGCATGTGGTTGAAGCTATGTTGTTGCGTCGTTACGGTGCTGATGCTGTAGCTGCTTATGGTGAGCGCCGTACAGCAGTCGTCACCAAGGCGCATAATTACGATCAGCTGGCACTTACCGGCAACTTCGATACGATTTATCACTTCGGTAAAAACCTGATCGACGAGAGTCAAATCACCATAACTCAGTCGCAAGTAACCTTACCTGGGTTCGCGCATCCGATAGAATTGGCGGTGAGCAATCGGTTTTCTGATATGACCAACTAGATCTTGTGGTTTAAGGGCCAAACAAGTCTATACAAACCCATCACTTTCCCTTAAAATGCCGCGCCTTTCGCACACCTTGTGTGCGACTAAACGCTTTCGCACTTGTGCAATTAAAGAAAGTTAACTGAGAACGCACAAGCGCTCTCCCTAAGTAAACATAGGAAGAAGACCTCAATGGTAACTATTCGTCTGTCACGTGGCGGCTCTAAAGCACGTCCATTTTATCATTTGACCGTAACCAACAGCCGTAGCGCCCGTAATGGCCGTTTCCTTGAGCGTATTGGTTTTTTCAACCCAGTAGCTCGTGGTCAAGAAGAAAAAATTCGTGTTGATGCTGATCGTTTGGCATTTTGGGTTGGTCAAGGCGCGCAATTGAGCGATCGCGTTGCAACTATCGTTAAAGAAAGCCAAAAAGCTGCCTAAGTGAATCTGACGCCTAATGTCTACGAACTCTAATTTAGTTAATGTTGGGCGTATCACAGCGGTTTTTGGTATTAAAGGGTGGGTGAAAGTCCATTCTTATACATCGCCAGCTGAGAATCTTTTTGAGTATCACCCTTGGTGGTTGAAGACTGCCCACGGTGTAAAAAAGGTCGAGATTGACGAAGCAAGACCTCATGGTGACGCTTTTGTTGCGCATATTGTAGGGGTGGATGATCGCGATTTAGCGCTGACCTTCACTGCAGCTGATATCGCTATCGAACGCGATCAAATTCCAGAGTTGGACGACGGTGAATACTACTGGAGTCAGCTAGAGGGCTTAGCGGTGTACACACAATTCTCCGGTACGCGTCAGCGTTTAGGAATTGTGTCAAAACTGTTTGAAACGGGTGCTAACGATGTTTTGGTGGTGGTCGGCGATTCTGAATCTATCGACCAAAAAGAGCGTTTAGTGCCTTATGTTCCAGAGCAATTTGTACTCTCTGTGGATTTAGCTGCAGGCGAGATGCTGGTTGACTGGGA
>DAOORH010000260.1:0-3042 GCA_035389145.1 Cellvibrio sp. | reverse complement strand
TGTGGTGGATAATCAACCACAAAGTGAGTCGCCGTTAAAAATAGCGGTAATCTCGATTTTCCCTGATATGTTTGGCGCTATCTCCAACTTTGGTATTACCAGCCGCGCGCTCAAGCAAGGTTTGGTGGAGTTGAAAACCATCACTCCGCGAGATTTTGCCCATGATCGCCATTCAACGGTTGATGATCGCCCCTTCGGCGGTGGTCCTGGAATGGTAATGATGGTGCAGCCTTTGCGGGATGCGATTGCAGAAGCCAAAGTCTGGGCTGGTAGTGAAGCCAAAGTGATTTACCTGTCGCCACAGGGTAGAACGCTGGATCAAGCAGGTGTTGTGCAGCTCTCGGGCTACAACAATATGATTTTGATCGCAGGGCGCTACGAAGGTATCGACGAACGCTTGCTGGACACGGTTATCGATGAAGAATGGTCTATCGGTGATTATGTGTTAAGCGGTGGTGAATTGCCGGCGATGGTGTTGATAGATGCGGTAACACGGTTAATCCCGGGCGCTTTAGGGCACGCACTATCAGCAGAGCAAGATTCGTTTACCGCGGGCCTGCTAGATTGCCCGCACTACACTCGGCCGGAAGAATTTGAAGGCATGAGGGTTCCAGAGGTTTTAATGTCTGGTAACCATGAACTGATTCGGCGCTGGCGCTTGAAACAAGCGTTAGGGCGAACATGGCTGAAAAGGCCAGATTTATTGCAAGCAATAAACTTAACCGAGGAACAGCAAAGGCTGTTGACGGATTTTCGTCGGGACCTTGATAACGACACACTCTAGCTGTGAAGCTATAGACTCTTAGGAGAATATCAATGACTAACAAAATTATTCAGGCTCTTGAAGCTGAACAACTGAAAGCTAACGTGACTGAATTTTCACCAGGCGATACCGTTGTAGTTCAAGTACAAGTGAAAGAAGGCGATCGCGTTCGTTCACAAGCATTCGAAGGCGTTGTAATCGCTATTCGTAGCCGTGGTTTGAACTCTGCTTTCACCGTACGTAAAATTTCTCACGGTGTAGGTGTTGAGCGTACTTTCCAAACTCACTCACGCCAAATCGAGAGCATCACTCTCAAACGTCGTGGTGATGTACGTCAAGCTAAGCTTTACTACCTGCGCGACCTTACTGGTAAGGCTGCACGTATTAAAGAAAAATTGGTTTAATAGCCTGCTTGCTGTAAAAGCTAGGTTATTTACCACAAAAGCCAGAGCAGGAAACTGCTCTGGCTTTTTGTTTTCTGGTAGAGTCGAATTTTTTCTGGGAAGTCCTTAGTGGAAATCAGTAACGATCTAGCCCAACCGCTTTCAGCGCAAGAAGAAGGTATTATTGCTCTCTATCTCGATGCCATCTGGATGGAAAAAGGTTTAAGCAAAAACTCGCTGGATTCCTATCGCACTGATTTAACCTTGTTTGCACAATGGCTGCAGGAGCAGGGTAAAAGTTTATTGAGTGTTGGTCCTAGTACTTTACAGAGCTATTTGGCGCAGCGACTCGATAAAAAATTAAGCAGCCGTTCAAGTGCGCGTTTCCTTTCCTGTGTTCGTGGCTTTTATCGCCATCAATTGCGCGAAGGCCTAATTCAGGAAAATCCGCTCTCATTGATTGAAAGCCCCAAATTACCGCGCTCCTTACCGAAATCTTTAACGGAATTGGATGTCGAAAACTTGCTCGATGCCCCTGATTTAGAAGATCCCATCGGCCTGCGCGACCGTACCATGTTGGAGGTGCTCTACGCCTGTGGTTTACGGGTGACGGAACTGGTGACCTTGACCATGCCGCAGATAAATTTGCGCCAAAATGTGATTCGAGTAATGGGCAAGGGTAGTAAAGAACGGTTGATTCCTATGGGGGAAGAGGCATCGGCGTGGCTGGAAAGATATTTTCGCGAAGCGCGACCGGTTTTGCTGAATAATATGCCCAATGAAGTAGTATTCCCCAGCTCTCGCGCTCAGATGATGACTCGACAAACTTTTTGGCATCGCATCAAGCATTGGGCTAGAGTGGCAGGTATCGAAAAGCCGCTATCGCCGCATACGCTAAGGCATGCGTTTGCGACCCATCTGTTAAATCACGGAGCCGATTTACGCGTGGTGCAACTTTTGTTAGGGCACAGTGATTTATCGACTACCCAAATTTATACCCATATCGCGCGCACGCGAATGAAGGCACAGCACGCCATGCATCACCCGCGTGGTTAATTTATTTGCAGTTTATTAAACGATGTTTCTGGAGTTTACGATGATAAAAAAACGCCTACCGACTTGGCTTGGCTTGCTCGCACTTTGCTGTGTAAGCGCGAGTTTTGCGGCAGACACCGCCCCCTTACCTGCGGGCAGCTTAATCAAGCGCTTAACCCCTGAAGCAATGATCACTGCCAAGCTGGGGCAGGCATTTCCTCAGTACCCCATAACGTCTGTGCGCCCATCGCCCATTGAAGGTCTTTACCTTGTGCAAATTGGCGGTAGCGATGTGTTGGTGACTGCCGATGGAAGCAAGTTTATTCAGGGTGAAATCTTCAACTTAACGCCTGGCGGCATTTCCAAATGGGAAGATCCTGCGATGGTTGCCGAGCGCAAAAAGTTACTCGCAACGGTAAACCCTAAAGACTCCATCAACTTTAAAGCCACAGGCAAAACCAAGGCCGTTGTTTATGTGTTTACAGATGTAGATTGTGGATATTGCCGCAAACTTAACAGCGAGATGGCTGAGTACAACAAGCTGGGAATTGAAATTCGTTACTTGGCATTCCCTCGCGCAGGCATTCCCAGCCCGTCGGCGGACAAGCTAATCACGGCATGGTGTTCAAAAGACAAGCAGGCTGTTTTGACAAAGGTAAAAGAAGGGCACGAAGTACCTAACATCACTTGTAACAACCCAGTGGCTGCTCAATTTGACTTAGGTGGTCGTATTGGTGTCAATGCAACTCCCGCGCTTTGGATGCCAAATGGCGAAATAAAACTGGGCTATTTACCCCCGCAACAGATGGCAAAAGCCCTAGGTATTTTGTAATTTTCATTTTTCTTTAGAAGTTCGCTTTT
>DAOORH010000259.1:0-5266 GCA_035389145.1 Cellvibrio sp. | reverse complement strand
GCTGCTGGGACTGCAACACACGAATCGGGTTTTGTTTTGCAAGTTGAAGGGAATCCGCGCGATCCTTCAGCTATTAACCCCGCTAACTTCCCCGCTAATTTGTCGTTTGTCGATCAGGCCCGTTTGATGCGCTGCGGCTTGGAATTTTTAGCAAAAGCTTCGCTGAATAGCCCGACGACTTACAGCAGTGCAGCAGGTGCTACTGATATTGAATCGCTTAAAAGCGAAGCCACTAAAGAGCGCGAAGCTTTAGCAAAACAATTTGCCGAACGCGCCGACAAACCGGAAAGATCGGTGCTGTCGCTCAAGCGTAACAAGTAACTTTTAATGACGTCACCTGCTTCATCATCACTACAGCAACTAAGTAGTTTATTGGGTGAAAAGTTGTTAGCTAAAGGCTGGCGTGTCGCCACTGCAGAATCTTGCACGGGCGGCGGAATTGCCGCCGCTATCACCGCTGTTGCTGGCAGTTCCTCATGGTTTGAATATGGCATCGTTAGCTATGCCAACTCAGCCAAAGAAAAAATACTCCACGTAACCCCTCAAACGTTGCTAGAACATGGCGCGGTTAGCCAAGCTGTTGTTGAAGAAATGGTTGCTGGTGTATTGAACGTATCAGGCGCTGATATTGCGGTGGCCGTTAGCGGCGTAGCGGGACCTACTGGAGGCACACCAGAAAAACCGGTCGGCAGTGTGTGGTTTGCTTGGGGTTTAGCGAGCGGTGAAATTCACAGTGAGTGCTTTCATTTTGCTGGCGATAGAACTGCAGTGCAGTCGCAGGCGGTTGTACAAGGTTTGAGTGGTTTGCTAAAACTTGTGTAGTTTTATCCGCTTCATTTATTACCTTTAGTTTTCAAAGCCATTTCAATTTCTGCCTAAATACTAAAAAGGAATCGTATGAAAATTAATTCATGGCATGTACTTGTTATTTTATTCCTAGCTAACTTTTCTTTTGCTGGTTCTTTAGAGGATTTAACCGCAAAAGCTAATCGCGGTGATGTTGGTGCGCAGTTTGATTTAGGCGTTATGTATGATAAGGGTAATGGCGTACCACAGGATTATAAGCAAGCAGTTGATTGGTATGCAAAAGCAGCAACTCAAGGTGATGCTCGTGCGCAATTCGCTTTAGCTATTAAATATTACAGTGGAAAGGGCGTACTGCCAGATTACCAGCAGGCGATTAGCTGGTACACCAAAGCAGCAGATCAGGGACATGCTAGGGCGCAATACAATTTAGGCGTTCTTTATGGCAAGGGCGAAGGCGTAGCTAAAGATGAAAAACAGGCGTTGAATTGGTATTCCAAGGCAGCAGCTCAAGGTGATGCTTATGCGCAGGGCAGTTTAGGTTATATCTATTATAGCGGTGAAGGTGTGCTACAAGATTACAAGCAGGCATTCGATTGGTTTGCAAAAGCAGCTGCTCAAGGTAATGTTCTGGCGCAATTCAATTTAGGTATTATGTATAGTGATGGTAGAGGCGCGCCTCAGGATGATAAGCAAGCTGTTAACTGGTATACCAAAGCGGCGAGTCAAGGTAATGCTAATGCGCAATATAATTTAGGTGTTATGTATTTTAACGGGAAGGGTGTACCGCGGGACTATAAGCAGTCGTTTAACTTGTATATGAAAGCTGCAACTCAAGGTCATGCTGGCGCGCAATTCAATTTAGGTGTTGTGTATAGCAAGGGTGAAGGTGTAGCACAGGATTACGAGCAGGCGATAAATTGGTATTCCAAGGCCGCTGTTCAGGGGCATGCTGGTGCGCAACTCAACTTAGGCGTTATATTTTTCAACGGGGTAGGTGTACCTCAGGATTACAAGCAAGCTTATGTTCTAAATTCTTTGGCTGCTGCAAGTGGTGATGCTGATATTGCTGCAACTGCGGCAAAGAATCGCGCAATTTGCGAACAAAAACTAACGCCAGAAATTTTACTTGAAGCCCAACAAAAAGCTAAAGAGCTATTTAATAAAATAGAAGCGAACAAGAAGTTGTGATCATCTTTAATAAATAGTCAGATGGGGGTGGGTGTATAGTAGTACCCACCCTATGCACTAGTGTTTTCAATTTGTACAGCCATAGTATTTACGGAGCTGTAACTATATAGGCCAAATAAACTATAACTTAATAGAAATATATGCTTCCCCAAATGATCAACTAACTAGTCGGCTGGATAATGATCTCAATTAGCTAATAACGGCTAATTAATTTAAATCTGACTAAGAGGTGTAAACAATGGACATGGGCAGCTTGCAAGTAAAAGATACAATAGTTCTAGTTTCGGCCACTATTTCATCGGTAACTGTAATAGGTTCTATTTTTGTAAATTCACATTTTTCAAAAAAGAAAGAGCGATCAAATAGGCTTTGGGAAATGGAGCTAGAGCGAATTTTTGCTCTTGAAGAAAAAATAGGTGTGATGATAGAAAATTTATTAGCCTATCGTTGCAGAGATGACTTAGAGAAAAAGGAATATTACGAGCACGACCAATATTTGGCATCTGCCATTGGTCGTTTTCGTCGCTACCCAGCTATACACAAAGCGCTTAAAAAAGTTCGAATTGAGGCAGCGTGGTCTTTCAAAGAAGACATGAAGCATGAAACAAAAGAAGATCTAGCAGAAGCAAAAAAGAGTCTTCAGGATGCGTATAAAGATTTTCTTGATGCATGTGATGCTGTGCTTGAGAGGAAGTAATAAAAAATTTAGAAAAATCTATATTTAACAGGGAGTCGTCATACTCGCGTAGCGGGTATCCAGTCCTTGATCGTAGTCTGAAAAGCTGGATCCCCGCAAGCGAGGATGACGATTCCCTTCTTAAATAAGCCCCTTTTTCCTGTGAGTAAGAATATTTATGCTGTCGTTTGCCGAATACTCGCAATTCTTTGTAGGCCTATTGGCGATTGTTGATCCGCTTGGCGCTATTCCGATTTTCCTGATTCTTACCGCACGCCAATCGCCCAAAGTTAAGCGTGCGACTATTCGTTTAACGGTGCTTTCTGTTTTCAGTGTATTGATAGTGTCGTTGGTTTTAGGCGAATGGATTCTGAGTGTGTTAGGTATCAGTATTAATGCCTTCCGTTGTGCAGGTGGTTTGATTTTATTGTTGATGGCGCTTTCAATGTTGCAATCCAATTTAACCAAACCCGGTGAGGTTCATTCGCTAGAGGAAGACGAAACTGTCGCGTTGGTTCCGCTTACCATTCCACTGCTGGCTGGCCCAGGCGCTATCAGTACCGTGATTGTTTATGCGCATGAATCTAGCGACTGGACGCATATGGGATTAATTTTTGCCGCCATTGCCAGCGTGTGTGTTTGCCTGTGGTTAACCTTACTTGCCATGCCTTGGTTGGCAAAACACATCACTGCTAAATCTATTGCTATGTCTACGCGAATTATGGGGCTGTTGCTTGGAGCGATTGCAATTGAGTTTATTGCAGGCGGTTTGAAAGGTTTGTTTCCCTCTCTTGGGTAGATTAAAGACTAAAAATTTCTTTAAATCGTGATGTGTGGCGCCGCGATACCTCGATGTGCTCTCCGTTTTTGAGTTCTAGGCGATAGCCGCCATTAATCCAAGATTCTACGCTGTTCACATGGCTAATGTTTACAATTTGCTGGCGATTCACGCGAAAGAATAGTGGGGCAGGAATGCGTTCTTCTATTTTGCTTAATGAGCGATAGATAAGAGCTTTTTTGTCATTCCAAAAAACATAGGTGTGATTGCCGTAGCTATCGAAATAACTAATATCATTCAGGCAGACCCAATGGCAGGTCTCACCATCGCGCAGTAAAACTTGGCTATTAACATCTAAAGTGTGATTAAGGTTGTTAGTTGTTTTTTCATGTTGTAATTTATCGATAGCCCGTTTGAGTCTTTCCGCTGAGATTGGTTTCAGTAAATAATCTACAGTGTCAAATTCAAATGAACGAATTGCATAATCTGCATGCGCAGTAATAAAGATCACTTTGGGCTCGTAATCTAAATCTTCTAAAAGTTCGAATCCATTCTTTCCGGGCATATGAATGTCCAGAAATAATAATTCAGGCCGCTCTTTGATAATAATCGGGAGAGCATCTCGTGGGTTCTCAGCTTCGCAACATAATTCAATGTTGGGGTAAGCTTGCAATAACTCGCGCAGCTCTGCTCTAGCTAGGCGTGAGTCTTCAATAATCATTGTTTTCATTGGCGATACTCTAATGGGAGTGTTATTTCTGCAGTCACTTCCTGATCCTCTTGAGCTAAGTTAAAGCTTGCGTTGTTCTCATAGAGCAGCGCTAAACGCTCGGTGACATTTTTAATCCCCACGCCAAAACCTTTGCTTGCTGATTCCGTAAGTAGACTCCCGCTATTGATAACTTGGCACAATAAATGTTTTGTACTTCTGGTTATTAGTAGGGTCAATCGGCCTCCGTCAGGTTGTTGGCTAATGCCATGTTTAATTGCGTTTTCAACTAAAATTTGTAGCATCATTGGAGGAATTAAGGCCAGTTTAATGTCTGCGTCAATTATTTCTTGGTAATCAAGCCTATGCTCTAATTGAATTTTGGATAGTGCAATATAGTTTCTGACTAAAATCAATTCGTCTGCAATAGTAATGCGATCTTGAGTGTCTTTTGTTATGGGGTTCCGCAAAATATCAGATAGGATTAAGATTGCTTCTCGCGCTTTTTCAGTATCCTCACGGATAAGGGCGCGAATATTATTTAAAGCATTAAAAATGAAGTGCGGATCAATTTTTCCCGCTAAGGTGTTGAGCTGTAGTTCCTTCATGTTCTTTTCTAGTTGAAGCTGTTTTAAAGTGTTTAGTGACTTGTTTCGTTGTGAAATAGATAGTTCATACATAAGTGACCAAACCACAAAACACAAGCTGAACCAGGCTAAGGTTTTATAAAAATAATAGCTGCCATTGAAAATATGTTGCTTGCTAACCAATGCTTGGTCGCCCAATACGCCATAAATATATATATAGCTAACCATGGTTAACGCACAGGCTTGCAAAATACCAAATAGAATCGATAGCAATATAATTTTATAGGAAGATACGAGTAGGGATAAGTTGTTTAATTGCATTTGTTGCAAAATTCCTCTAAGCATTGATCCAAGAAATGCGCCAATTAAAATGAAGGAAAGGATAAAAACTTGAGAAATGTTATGGCCTGCTTGGGTGATTTCCAATAAATCTGAAAAATATAAATAGATGCCTGCGGTAGACCATCCTCCAAGATTGTAAAGCCAAAACTGCAGGGATTTCTCAATGTTAAATTTCATTG
>DAOORH010000258.1:0-5268 GCA_035389145.1 Cellvibrio sp. | reverse complement strand
GTGATGGTACAGCCGATGTTGGCACTCCCTCTGATACGGTGCGTGCAACCCTGAATGGTTTGGATGGTTTTTCAACCTCCGCATTTTTTGATGTCATGATCGATGGCAGCGTGGATACCACCACGGTACTGCCAATGAAAACAGTGTTTTTGTTGGAGCTGAATACCGGCGGTAAAGATGCGTTGAACCCTGCGAATATTGTTGGAATCAGCGGAGCTGCTAGCTTTGATACTAAGGTGGTTTCGCTCGACGGAGGTACAAACAATGTCATTCGTATTCGTCCTCTTTTGCCGTTGAAATCCAAGGCTAAATATTTGGTATTCATGACGAATGATATTAAGGATACCTCGGGTAAACCCTTAACCCGTTCTTGGACTTATAACGCATTACACGACACTAGCTATACCCTTATGGAAAGCTTGGTGCCTGTACGTGCTGCGATTGTGGGCTGGGAGACCTTAGCCTCTGGCTTTTTGGCCGCGACAACAGGCGCAACGCAGGCCGCTGCAATCGATAAGTTGGTATTAACCTATACCTTCACAACAACAGATCCTCAAGCGACTTTGATGGCAATGGCTGCACCGCGCGCTGCCTTGGCTTCTACCCAAATTGCAGCAGGCGTAGCGCCCGCTACCGCTGTTGCGGGTGTTTCCCAGTTGGAAGCGGCCGGTTTGTTATCTACCCCCAAGCAACGCCCGTTAAAAGTATCGGCTCTTACCGGGGTGGATATGGGCATACTTAGCGCCGGTGCACTCGCAGGTAATATCGGCAAGCTCTACACCGGTTATATCAAATTACCTTATTACCAAACTGCACCCGGCGCTTTGCCGTTCGGCACCTTCCTCACCCGCAATTGGACTCCGGATCTGGTGTTGGCGAAGGCGATTAATGCAACGGTGCCGGCGGATGTCGATAAGACATCTTACAACAGCACTTATCGCTACCCATTCGCGGCTAAAACAACGGATGAATCTGTGCCCCTGCAGGTGACTTTACCGGAAGCTGGTTTGGTTCCGGGTTATGCGGGCTCTGCTAACTGCGGGCAAATCTATGCGGTTAGCGGCTATCCCGTTGTGATTTACGTTCATGGCATCACCAGTGACCGCACCTCCGGCTTGGCGTTGGCACACACGCTGGCGAGCCGCTGTATCGCAACTGTGGCAATAGATTTGCCGGTGCACGGTGTAGCGGCTAATAACGCCTTTGTGAACGTACTTAACGTTGAGAAAAGTCAGTTAATTCCCTTTGCTACGCTTTATGGTGCTGATGCTCCCCATGAGCGTCACTTTAATGTAGCGGGCGCTGGTGGTGCACCAGCACCTATGAATTTTGTTACGCCTACCGCTAACGATGGTTCTGGCGCGCACTTTACTAACCTAGGCTATTTACTCAACACGCGCGATAACAACCGTCAAGCGGTTATGGATCTACTCAATTTGAATGCGAGTTTAAAAGGTTTGGATGCTGATTTTGTACAGGCGCAAGGCGCCAAGCTGAATCTGGGGAATGTGAATATCGTGGGTCATTCTCTAGGCGGTATTTTGGGGTCTGTGTTCACTGCCGTGAATCAGGCGGCGATCTCGAATGAAGCCAAAATCGGTATGACGGCTAATCTGAATCCCGTGCGTAGTTTAGTTGCTTCAGTGGCAGGTACTCAGGTTTCGCAAATTCTGGTGAACTCGGCAAGTTTTGCGCCCGTAATAAATGCTGGCCTAGCTAAGGCTGGCGTGAATGTAGGCACCAGTAATTATGAGAAATTTATGTACGCAGCTCAAAGTGCTGTTGACTCGGGCGATCCCGTAAACTTTGCCCAACTGCTCCCCAGTTTGAAAATTCCGGTATTGCTACAACAAGTTAAGAACGATGCAGTAATCCCAAACAGTGCAGACAGCGCGCCTTTGGCGGGCACCCAAGCGTTCGCCAGATTGTTGGGTGCAACCCAATTGGGCTTGGGGCAAACGCAGCTAGGCTTAAACGCTACTACCGGCATAGTGACTTCCGGCATTGTGAAAATGAATGCGGGCGACCACGGGTCACTTTTGCGCCCAAGCACATCAGCGCCGCAAATTACGCCTGAAATGCAGACTCAAGTTGTCACCTTTTTATTGAATGTAGGTGGAGTAGCTGTAGGTGCGGCCGCGCCACAAAATATAGAAACGCCTTAATCCGCTTTCTGGTTAATGAGCCCGCCACAATCCATGGCGGGCTTTTTTTTGAGCCGATTAAATCAAGAGATTAATTTTTTGGGGAATTATGCAGTCATCGCAAACAGGCTTGTGTATCATGGCTTGCATGCATCTTACTGTTTATAGATCGCACCAGATTCTGAATTGAGACTTTGCTATGACACCGCGCAATTATTTATACCTGTTACGTAAATACGAAGATTATCAACCGCAAATTGATCGCTTACTGGATTCTATCGTTACCGCGCTTATGCCGCGTAAATTAGAGTCTGATGAAGAGCAATTACATAAAACCGTTGAGCGCTTGCACAAATCTTATCCATTTGTAGAGTTACTTTATTGTCTTGATGAACATGGTATGCAAACTACCGTTTCTGCTGCCGCGCCAGATATTAATCACTCCAAACGAACCGAGCCCGGTATGCGTTCAGATCGCAGTAACCGCGCTTACTACACCAAAGCAGTTAAGAATGAAAAGGTATCTACGGTAACTTCGCCCTATTTATCTAATGCCACGCATCAGCTCGCTATTTCAGCGGTGCAACGCTATACCACAGTAGAGGATAAAATTGGTTTTCTGGTCATCAATTTCAATTTAGAAAAGTTGATCACCTTTTTAAATGGCGATGAATTGCGTCGCCGAGTACATCCGTTCTTCCAAGCTGTTTATGCTGTAATTGGTCTTATGCTAGTGATAGTGGCGGGCTTATTGTTGTATCACGCCGGCAAAACTATGTTTAATGTGTTTGAAGAACATATCAGCGCCACTACCCAAATATTTGAAGTCGTCATCTTAGTTACCTTAGGCTTGGCTGTTTTTGATTTGGGTAAAACCATTATTGAAGAAGAAGTGTTGCTCCATAAAGATATTCACCATGAAGGCTCAATGCGCCGCACCATCAGCCGTTTTATGTCGGCGATTGTCATTGCAGTATCTATTGAATCGCTGTTGCTGATGTTTAAATCGCTGTTGGGTGATGCCAGCCATTTAAATTCAGCGGTATTTATGTTGGTTGCAGCTGTATCACTCTTGGTCGGTTTGGGCGTTTATCTAAAACTCACCGATGATAAATAACTGAATTTTGAATAACGCTCAAAAGGCTTGATGAATCATCAGGCCTTTTTAGTTTCTGCAGGTTATTACTCGATTTATTTGTCATGTTGCAAGTACCACTTTATGATCCGAAAACGCGTAAATACATCCATGTAGCTCCCTGTCGTCATCCATGACTCTAGGGTTTCGAATCATAAAGTGCTACTTGCTAAGATAGATTTTCAGTCGTGAACAGTTTATAAGTTGAATCACATCACTATTTTTAAAAAGAGAATCCCGTGAGTACAAAACAAAAAAGTGCATTTTTCTGTAACGATTGCGGTGCTGATTCAAAAAAATGGCAAGGCCAGTGTGCGGATTGTGGAGCATGGAATTCAATTGTTGAAGTTCGCCTTGGGCCTACGCCGGCGAATCGCTCGGCAAAATTTGAGGGCTATGCGGGTGGAGCATCGGGTAATAAAGTACAAACTCTAGCCGAAATTTCGCTGGGTGATGTTCCACGCTTTTCCAGCGGTACTAGCGAATTTGATCGGGTGCTTGGCGGCGGTTTTGTACCGGGCTCGGTGGTTTTAATTGGCGGTAACCCTGGTGCTGGTAAAAGTACTTTGTTGTTACAAACGCTGTGTTTTTTAGCGCGCAACATGAACGCTCTTTATGTGACGGGTGAAGAATCTCTGCAGCAAGTTGCCATGCGTGCCCAGCGTTTAGGTTTACCGACGGATAAGTTGCAAATGCTGAGCGAAACCAATGTGGAAACCATTTGTGCAACGGCACAGCAGATTACACCCAAAGTGATGGTGGTGGATTCTATTCAAGTGGTGCATATGGAAGACATTTCATCTGCGCCCGGTTCAGTTTCTCAAGTGCGTGAGAGTGCGGCTTATTTAACGCGCTTTGCAAAACAAACTGGCACTGTGGTTATTTTGGTGGGGCATGTGACTAAAGATGGTTCGCTTGCAGGGCCAAAAGTTTTAGAGCACATGATTGATTGCTCAATTTTATTAGAGGGCGATAACGATTCGCGCTTCCGTACTTTGCGTGGCAATAAAAATCGATTTGGTGCAGTGAATGAGTTGGGTGTGTTCGCCATGACCGAGCAGGGCATGCGTGAAGTAAATAATCCCTCCGCGATTTTTTTACAGCGCGCAGAAGACCCCGCACCCGGTTCTGTGGTGATGGTGATGTGGGAAGGCACTCGCCCATTATTAATTGAAATTCAAGCGCTGGTGGATGACAGCCACCTCGGTAATCCGCGTCGTGTTGCGGTGGGCATGGATCAAAATCGGTTGTCGATGTTGCTCGCCGTTTTGCATCGCCACGGTGGCATTATGGTGGGTGATCAAGATGTTTTTGTGAATGTTGTCGGCGGTGTGCGTGTCATGGAAACCAGTGCGGATCTCGCGGTGTTATTGGCGATAGTCTCCAGCTTCCGCGATAAAATTTTGCCGCAAGATTTAATGGTATTTGGCGAAGTAGGTTTGTCGGGCGAAATTCGGCCTGTGCCGAGTGGGCAAGAGCGTTTACGTGAAGCGGCGAAGCACGGCTTCAAAAAAGCCATTGTGCCCATTGGCAATGCGCCGCGTGAAAAGAATTTGGGTATAGAAGTTATCGCGGTAAAAAATCTGCAAGAAGCGCTGGAAGCTTTGTGAGTTAATTGGAATTGTTCAAATTACTCAATAATGTTTTGAGTAGTTCCGCGTCTTGCGCACTCGCGGGTTCATATTGAATGCCCAGCATATGCTCTTGTTGGTGGACTAAGGTTCCTTTAAGGTACAAATAAGGAAGCATGCCTTCCGGCACTTGCATTTCGGGTATCTCTAAACGTAAATCAATAGAGTCGCCTGCGCACAAATGGTAATCATCCAGCAACGCAATGCGTGCACCGTGATAGGAAATATCGAGCACATGGGCTGCCCACTCTTTCTCAGAGTTGCCTAATTCTGCGAAGGCTCTCAAGGGGTAACGCGGGGATGTTCGGCGGTCATCGTCATTCATGGTGTTAAGCTACCTCTATCAAATAAACGAATT